>LDWW01000004.1 GCA_001045525.1 Chitinispirillum alkaliphilum
ACCTTTTGATCTGCAGAAATCCCCTATAGCTCTGGCCACTTAAAGCGGAGACTGAAAGTACCTGTTCCACTTCTGTTCTGCAGTGGATTATCTCCTGTATATGTAGTGTAAAGTATACAGGAGATAATATCACTTAAAGGCTTAACGGTACACGGAGTGGATTACCAAAGTTTTATTCCTGTTCTTTGTTTAATTATCCCTAACAAGACGGATGGAATAACCTGTTGACTTCCTCATTAATCCACCTTGCAACAACCCCATTTCATTAGCAAAATGTAAACTTACCGTTGTTCGGTCCTCTGAAGCGCACCACCAAATCCCTGTCATAGACATTGCATGATAAAACCCATTACGCCAATCTCGGTAGCCTCCTGGAAGCCCTGTGAAACCAGAGCGATTGTTATAGTTTTGATAATGGCCAACCTTACCATTTGTTCCATGAAACGCCCACTCTTGACCATTTGATGCAAGGGCTTTACCGATCTTATTATTTTCTTTAGTTCTGTCCCAGTTGTACTCATTTGCTATGAGATAATCTCTGAGTTGTTTCCAATCTGCATCAGAAGGAACTCTCCATCCTTCTGGAGCGATATTGTAAGGATTGGCAGGATCTACCACATACCAATTATATAGTGCACCAAACTTCTCCCGAAAACCCGAATCTGCAGTATTATCATACCAACAGTACGCAGCTTCTGCTATGTTAGTCCATTCTTGATCGTTTATAATATGTAGTATAGAGGTTCCATCAGCATATTTTGTTGACCTTAGGTTTTCTACTGTCCATTCTTGGTTACCGATCATTACTGTAGTATAAACATTACCATCAGCATCAACAACGCGTCCCCATTTTGCATATATTATTGTATCAGATGTGATTACGTCGGAAGGAAATACCCATCTGATTGTAAGGTCCTCATCTCTATACCATCCTGCAAACATCGAGTCGGCTTTTGTGGGATCACTCGGTATGTTTAACATTCCACCGTGCTCAATATACTGATTATCAACATATGTCCCCCCCCTGGTATCGAATGTAATGGTGTACTGGTTAATCCTCCATTTTGCATATATCTCTTTGTCTCCTATGCTTCCTTTTATTATGCCATCAACAATTTTTTCACTAAAACGATTGTCAGCATACCAACCTTCAAATGTATAATGTTCCTTTTCAGGATCGTTTAATATGAACGTGTCTTTTACTGTGTATTCTACCGGATTCCCATCATGGATTCCTCCACCTAATTCATACGTAATCGAATAACGCCTCAGTTTCCATTTGGCATAGAGAGTGGTATCCCGAACAATCTCATCCTCATCAAAATCCCACCTGACAGAACTTTCCAAATTCCTGTACCAGCCATCAAAATCATACCCCAATCTCGATGGGTCGGAAGGCCGTGAAACAATACTACCATGATTTACAGAAACTTGTGAGGCCTCTTCACCATTCTGGGCATCAAAGGTCACTGTGTAACTGTTTATACTCCACTTCGCATAAATTTTTACATCTCCGGTCGACCCTGAAACTATCTCCTTTATTTCATTCTCAAACTCCTTCTCTAAAAACCAGCCCTGAAACGAATAACCCGTCCTCGATGGATTCCTCAGGATTATTGTCTCTGATTCTATCGTATATGTTTCAAGATTTTGGCTGTGATTACCCCCTCCATACAATTCATAAGAAATCGAATAATCCCTCACATTCCATTTCGCATAGAGAGTAGTATCTCCAAAAATCTGATTCTCGTTGAAATCCCACCTGACAGAACTTTCCAAATTCCTGTACCAGCCATCAAAATCATACCCTAATCTCGATGGGTTGGAAGGCCGTGAAACAATACTACCATGATTTACAGAAACTTGTGAAACTTCCTCACCATCCTGGGTATCAAAAGTGACAGTATAGCTGTTTATGTCCCACTTTGCATAAACCTTAACTTCACCGCTCGATCCTGAAACGATCTCCGTTACTTCATTTTCAAACACATCCTCCAAAAACCAGCCCTGAAACGAATACCCAGTCCTGGATGGATTGCTCAGGTTTATTGTCTCTGATTCTATTGTATATGATAGAGGATTGAGGCTGTCATTATTCCCTCCATACAATTCATAAGAAATCGAATAATCCCTCACATTCCAGTTCGCATAGAGAGTAGTATCTCCAAAAATCTGATTTTCATTAAAATCCCACTTGACTGAACTTTCCAAATTCCTGTACCAGCCATCAAATTCATATCCCAATCTCGATGGGTCTGAAGGCCGTGGAACAATACCACCATGATTCACAGAAACTTGTGAAGCATCCTCACCATCCCGGGTGTCAAAAGTGATAGTATAGCTGTTTATGCCCCACTTTGCATAAACCTTAACTTCACCGGTCGATCCTGAAACGATCTCCGTTACTTCATTTTCAAACACATCCTCCAAAAACCACCCCTGAAACGAATACCCGGTCCTCGATGCATCCTTCAGAGTTATTGTCTCTCTTTCAATTGTATATGATAGAGGATTGAGGCTGTCATTATTCCCTCCATACAATTCATAAGAAATCGAATAGCTTTTCACATTCCACTTCGCATAGAGAGTAATATCTTCCAATACTTCATCCGACGAGTCCCACCTGTTTTCATGGGTATCATCAATATACCACCCATCAAATTTATACCCATTTTTCACAGGCTCTTCAATTTCACCCATTGAGTTTCCATGCAGTATCACAATAGGCTCTATTTCATTTCCACCTTTAGTATTAAACGTTACTGTTTTATACGGATTTGCAACCACTACCGTCTTGGATGTGTCGGACCTTATTCCCCTGGCATCTTTCACGACAGATTTGATTCTAACAGTATCAATTTCTTCAATGCCAATTCTTAATGTGTCTGAGTTTTTTCCGCTAAGCTGCTTTGTGGAATACAAAGTATCATTTATGATGTATATAACCGAATCCAACTGTGCAGTTTTTACATCTGATTTGAATTCAAAGCGTATTTTTGCACTACTCTCAGCTATTTGCAAAGTATCTGGAACGAAGATTCGCGGTTTTGTGGTTTTGGAAAGGACAGTTTTTAACAATATATCAGACTGATTTCCATTCATGTCTGATATGATAACCGTAATTTCTTTATCTTCAGTTTTCATTGTATCAGCTAAAAACAGAACGTTACCCTTATTTTCCTGGACCTTATCTGGCAATGACCACTTTATTGTATAGGTGCTGTCTATGTCTGTATCTGTTTCCAGCGTGAGCGTGTATTCAGACATATATTCTACCTGGTCAGGTGCAACCAAAGAAAACGGGTTTTTCACCTCCAGTGTACAAATTACGGTATATACTCTGTTATTTGGAGTAACCCCTTTAATGGTAAACTCTCCGACCAAACTGTTTTCACCAGTTCCCTTAACCAAGACTGTAATAAATGTATCTCCCTGAGCCCAGAACACAGATGTATCAATTATCTCTTTCAAAGAGGAATCTGGTTTGATAATAGCGAACTCGTCTTTTCCCGTCAGGATTGGTAGTTCAATCGCCTCAAGATGATAAATAGTGAACCTGTTTTCTTCCAGTGCTAAATGATACTCACCCTCAAAATCCCGATCATAGGGATTTGTTATTTGAAGTTCATCAATGCAGTTCATACCTAAGATCAAAAAAGTAAGCAGCAATATTTTCATCTGTCTTCACTCCTGCTAAAAAACCTGCCATCAATTGTTTTGATATTGCAAACAGCGGTAACGCACCCATGGCGCTTCCGATGTAAGAACGTCGCTGTGATTTCTTATACATTTTTCTGTACTCATCATGGTTTTCCTGCGCATAGTTAACCTGAATCGAAAGATAAATTGACATAGAAAACCATCTTATGAGGCTTTAATGCAGTAAATTATAGGTGATAAACAATAAATTACCGACATTAAGCAGACACTCAAATGTGTGATGAAATGAAGATATGTTCCGACAGAAAAGAATGCAAGATAAGTGATGTTGAAATTACTAACGATACCCTTTCAGCCCGGAGTGGATTGAGTCTTATGTTGCGGTACATTGACAAAACCGGTCTTTTTACAATGATAAAACAAAAATTCGGTCATCTGCGCAAATCCAGCAAGGGAGATTTAATCGGTGAATGTGTCTGTCAATTCATGGCTTTTTGTATGGATGGTACCAAACATTCGATTGCACGGTTCGATGAACTTAAAAAAGATCCGGGTGTATTATTTCCTGATGGTGATAAGCCACTTCCTTATGGAATCGTTTCGTAAAGATATTGCAAGCGATATCCTTCCATATGGTTGTTATCCGGCACGGATTTGTCGTAAGATAATTGATGTTGCGGTAAAGATAATTCATACTGGTCGCCGGGTCATTTTGAAGACAACCCGTGCTGTTTGGAATGCCTTGAGTTTTGATGTGCTATGGAGTCGCTGTAACAATCAACTGGCGATAATCTGAACGAGTAACTGCCGGAACCTGATGTACATAGGGGGAGGTGTATACCTGCTTCCTCTTTCGTCAACTCTATGGTGTTTGATTTCAAATATCCGGAATAAGAAATGTTATCCTTTAGGTATTTCTGTAAGTTTCGCCAAATCATGGACAATTGTATTTTACATTTTTAAATATTTGGACGGATTGCAGGAAAACTGGAGGGTTGTTTTTAACCAATAATCGTACGATTTAGGTAAAAATTGTGAGCAAAATCCAGTTTGAATTGCACTTCACTTCAAATTAATAAATCTGTATATGGAATTATAATGTTTTTCCCACCTGGTTAAACACCCTGGACATCTACATGCACCCATGTTATTGCTAAAAACTCACCAGGCACATTTTACTCACTTGATTCTAAAACGAAAAACTATTACCATGTTCACACATCAATTGTGTATTTATCTCATCTTTTAAAATCGAGAACTTGTTACATTTTTCTTTCCGCCATCAACCTTGATATACCGAGTACTTTCTTCGATACACACACCAAACCAAAGGATCACAAGAGCTATTCATCATTGCCAATTCGATATTTTATGAGTTTCATGAATATCTCCGATCCACCCCAAGCTGTCAGTCCTATTCCTTTTCTAAATTCTTTGAACTGCCATTGTAATTGCTTTTCGTATTCGAGTTCTTTATAAGATCCGGTTGTCATAAGAACAGTATTGGTACTTTCATCCCTTGTATTATAGGTATACCTACCAATGCTTACCCCATCTTCAGGAATGAGCAAACAAAATGGTTCGTATTGGGAACCTTCAATCAAGGATAAGTATACAAGACCTGAATTTTTGATTTTATATAACAATTTACTCTTATGGCCAGCTTCAAAGGTTCTGATCTTTTTTCCCATAAGAACAGAATCTTTTTCAATCAGCTCAACTAATGAGTCTTGGAAAGATGAATTCTCAATTACCTCTCCATCCATCATTTGAACATATTCCCACACGCTGCCAACCACTAAAGGGAAGTAAGTTGAAGTATCTGCAGTTAATTGACCGGTACAGCTCTTCAACAATAAAAACGACATAATTATGACAATTTTCTTTAGCATAATTCCCTCTGCATGTTTGCTCTGAGCCTTTGCTTTCTGCGGTTCCTTGTCCTTACTCCATACGGCAAGTTCAAGATGTCGATATCCGGCAGTCTCCATTTAGTTCCCTTTTGATTCATGCCAGTTCCTCAATTTTCCTGAACTAAACAGAGTGGTCGAATCCTGAATCTTTAAATATTCCCACCACCCATTTGGGTTTAATATTTTTCAGGGCTAAAGAATATTGAACATTTACTCTCAACAACAACATTATTCCCCGCCACACATAGACCCTACCCATTATTCTTATTCGAGATAACGGTAAGCCCTTACAGGTATTTCGAGAATTTAGCTGGGATAATCACCGAAAAAAAAGCCGGCAGAAATATGGTTCAACAGTGCAATACGATTTGACAACTTCTTTAATTATACCAAAGGTTCAAAACAAGCACTATTTCATACCACAAATCGACGTCCATACAAAATGGGTACAGGATGGAGACTCACAATACGTATGTCAATATATTTTTTAAAGAAAGTGTTATGGCCGCATCATAAGACACTTCAGATAAACTCATGTACCACACGAACAGAGCCTACCCCGAAACGGCCACAAATATGAAAAACCGATGTGTAAAGAAGACCCAAATTTCAATCAAGCGACATGCGCATTATACCACGCTGTGATTTTTTTACAAAATCGGTGATAAGCCTGACATGTCCATTGTCCTGAAATTCCCTGTCCAGTTTGGTGAGAGCATCTTCCAGTGATAGCCCTTCACGGAAAAGAATTTTATAGGCAGTTTTTATGTCTCTGAGCTGCTCGGGAGTGAAACCCCTGCGCTCAAGACCAACTTTATTTATACCCGAAATTCTGGTAGGATCAGCACCAACCAGTGCGTAAGGAACCACATCCCTGAAAGGGCGCGCAACCGAAGCCACCATCGCATAATCGCCAATCCTGGTAAACTGATGTATTGGGACAATTCCTCCAATGGTAACATGACTTCCCACCTCAACATGCCCAGCCATAGCCAGACCATTGGAGACAGTAACATCATCACCAAGAATACAATCATGAGCAACATGGCAATAAGCCATAATCCAGCAATCAGAACCTATTCTGGTTTCGCCGTTTGCTTCTGTACCTCTGTTTATAGTGACAAATTCCCGGATAACCGTGTTATCCCCAATAATGGTGTATGTTTTTTCACCACTGAACTTCTTATCCTGAGGTTCAAGACCTATACTTGCACTCTTGAAAATTTTGCAGTTCTTTCCTATGCGGGTACCGGTACCGATCATAACGTGAGGACCAATAGAACAGCCTTCATCAATAATGACATCGTTTTCGATAACTGTATAGGGACCGATTTTCACATCAGCCCCAATCTGTACTCCCGGCTCAATTATAGCAGTAGGATGTATGAGTTGATGTGATTCTGCTCCGGCCTTTCCACATCCTCTGCATCCATGTACTTCACTGATATTACTCATATATTTTCACTTTTCCCTGTAAATCGATTGTAAAACAGGACAAACTATCATCCGAACATAGCCATTCCTTCAGCTTCACAAACAAGTTTATCCTCCACATAACACTTCCCTTCAAACTTACCGGTTCCTCGCCTGAAACGCAGCATTTTAACTTCAATCCTCAACACATCCCCGGGACGTACTATCCCTCTGAATCTGGTTTTATCAACTCCCATAAACAATACCTGTGCATCAGGATTGGGTTCAGCCCCCGGTTTGTAAAGCCCCATCACACCGGCAGCCTGTGCGATAGCTTCAACCTGAAGAACACCAGGCATTATCGGGTTACCAGGGAAATGTCCCTGAAAAAACGGTTCGTTGAAGGAGACATTTTTAACCGCAACTATACTCTTACCAGGATCAATATCCAAAACTTTATCAACCATAAGGAATGGATACCTGTGGGGAAGAATCTTGAGGATATCCTCGTAATCTATTTCGCCTGGTTTTTTTGAAACTGCAGCAGAAGCTTTTTTCTTTATATGCTCCCTTATCTTTTTGGCCATTTCTATGTTCGCAGCATGTCCCGTACGGGCTGCAAGGATATGTGCATTAAGCGGTTTACCCAAAAGATAAAGATCACCAACCAGATCGAGCGCTTTGTGACGACATGGTTCATTGTAGAAACGAAGTTCTGTATTGTTTAAAAACCCGTTCTCCCCAGCTTCAATCGGGCCTTTATAATCGAAAAGCTTGCGCATATAAGCCACATGCTCTTCTGTCAAATCAACATCCTGCACCACAAGTGCACTGTCAAGAGAACCCCCTTTAATCAGATCCAGTTCCCTGAGCTTTTCTATTTCGGAAAGAAAGCAAAATGTCCGTGCAGGAGCAAAATCCTTAACGTAATCGTCAAGGGTAAAAAGAGTGGTGTACTGAGCCCCAAGAGCTGGATAGTTATAATCTATTTCGAGAGTAACCCTGAAGTGATCAAGAGGAAAAACTCCCAAAGCAACATCCCCGTTAACATACATAACAGGCTCATCAATACTGAGATATTCTCTTTTGACGTTCTGCTCAACCAACCCGGCCTCATTCACCAGCTCCACGTAAGGCATGGCACTTCCGTCCATCAAAGGAATTTCCTGAGCATTTATCTCCACCCGACAGTTATCAACGCCAAGTCCGGCGAAACACGACATCACATGCTCAATCGAATAAACCTTTACACCATTGAGCCCAATGGTTGTTCCCCTGGCAAGATCAACAACATTATCTATATCCGCAGGAATTTCCACCTCTTTCTCAAGATCCGTACGCACAAAGCGGATTCCGTAATTTTCCGGAGCAGGATTAAGTGTAACCTTAGCTTCTATACCAGTATGTAAACCGGTCCCTGTCAACGAAACACTTTTTCCTATAGTATGCTGCTGAGCCATATCACATGAAAATCCTTTCTTGTCTGACGATAACCTAAGCAGATTCAGGAGAAATCTTCTCTTTTATCTCTTCTATTTCTTTCTGTAACCTTCTGAAATCTTTTATCAATGATGGAAGCTTGGCCTGAGCAGCTTCAACACGCCGCATTGTCATAAGGTCACGTGCAGGATAGCCTGTTATAGCCGAGCCCGGTTCGGTTCCCTTACTTACACCCGCTTTAGCCCCAATAAAAGTATCATCTCCAACTTCAATATGCCCCACAAACCCTGCCTGACCACCAACAATTACCCTTTTCCCAATGCAGGTACTGCCTGAGATACCGGTCTGAGCAGCAATGGCAGAATTCTCGCCAATAACCACATTGTGAGCAACATGGATCAGATTATCAAGCTTTACACCTTTATGAATGACTGTAGGTTCGAAATTACCCCTGTCAATGACAGTGCCAGCCCCTATATCTGCCCCGTCTTCTATTATAACAACACCAAAGCAGGGTATACGGATAAACTCCCCGTTTTCACGTGCATTGCCAAAACCGTCACTTCCTATCACCGCCCCGGACTGAATGGTAACATGACTGCCGATCCTGCAACCCCACTTGATTACAACCCCTGAATCTATTCGCACTTCAGCACCAATGACAGCACCTCTCTCAATAACACAATTAGCCCCAATCCTGCACCCTGCTCCAATCACAACATCAGAGCCGATAACAGTACCGGGGCCAACAGAAGATGAAGAATCTATGACCGCTGTGCTATCGATAAAGGCGTGTTCTGAGATCCCTTCGCAAAAAAGAGGAGATCTGTCCTCGAATAGCTGTGCTGTTTTGGCATATCCGGCATACGCATCACTAACCTTCAGATTGATTTTCCCATCAACAGCGGGTTCTTTCTGACTGATGATGACAGCTGCAGCACTACACTTCTCAACCTTGTCTCTGAAAGAAGAATTTGAAAGAAATGTAATACTGTTTGGGCCGGCCTGTTCGGGTGATGAAATGTCCTGGATATCTAATTCCGAATCACCATCTTCCACTACTGCACCAATTGCATCAGCTATAATCGAGAGCTTCAATTTTATTGTCCTCTATTAAGAATCTCCAAAACACGATCGCTTAGGTCATACTGTGATTTTGCGTGCACTATTCCTCCGGCACGGGCATCAAAAATGAAATCATAGTTTTCGTCTCTTGCTATATCTGAAATAATCACATTGATTCTTTCAATAATCGGTTTTGTAAGCTCTTCATTTTTTACCAACGCTTCACCTTCCTGACCAAATTTCTGCTGGATAAACTCCTGATATCTGATCATCTTCTGACGAAGCTGGTTTTCGATTTCTCTCTTGCGTGAATCTGAAAGCAGCAGACTCTGTTTCTCAAGCTGTTCCTGCAGCTCTCTTATTTCCCTTTGCATCTGTGAGGCTTCCTGTTCCCATCTGGCCACTTCTGCATTAAACATCTCCTGAGCTGTTTTTGTGCCCTCATACTGAGCGAATATCTTCTCAGAGTTGATAAACCCAATTTTCATCTGAGCAACTGAAACAGATGCTGCAGCTATAACAATCATTAATCCTTTTGTAATGAGATTCCTACCCATAAAACTAATTCCTCCTTTAGACTTGCACGAAAGCATTTTACAATATAAAAAATGCTTTCGCTTCTACGTTAAGATTCTGAGAATAAAAATAACTTTGGGGTTATAGTAATTTCAGATTTTGATCAGATTAAAACCCTGTATTCATAAGAAAGTGGAGCTGAAAGCCGTTAGGTTCCTGTCTGAAATAATCACGGTTGAGATCATCCAATCCCCAGGCAAAATCAAAGCCCATAATACCAAGCATTGGAACATTGACCCTTATACCAAAACCAACACCCTTGTAAAGATCTGTGAGATCAACATCCGAAAGCCCTGCCCAGGTATTACCTATATCTGCAAACAGTGCAAGATACACCTGCTGATCAACTAACGGATAGCGCAGCTGCAATGAAGAAGTAAACATCGCCATTCCGTCTCCGTCTCTGCTGTACCGACCTCCGAAAGCGAAATCAGGGTATCCACGAATTGTTCCGTCGCTGTACACACCGCCAGCGGAAAAAAGGTCGAGACGCGAAATTCTCACATCATTGCCAAGCCCTGAAATCAGACCAATTTTAGATTCGGAGCCAAGTACGAAATTCCAGGGGAGCTGAAAATACTGTTCATATCCGACTGTACCCTTGAAATACTGAAAATTCCTGTTTCTGTCCTCCCCGGAAGCAAAACGGGAGAAATCAAAAGCGATCTGTGGCCGTATTGTTAAACGCGATCCCTGGTTGGGGAAAAGCGGCATGTCAAAATCGTATCTTTCGATATTGACAGTGAGACGGTTCAAAATCCCGGATTCCAGCACCTGAAGACCAGGAAGTGAAATCGTATCGTAGTTGGTGCGCTCACGGCTGAGCTGATACACCGCATTGATACGGAATTTATCATCTGGCCAACTGAGCCTGGAGCGCCCAACACCGGCACGAAATCCATAACTCTGTGACTCTTCATCTACGTTTTTATTCTCGCTTGAAGATAAACGGCTGTAAACTGACCTGTCATAGAAAACATCACCTCTAAGTAGCCAGGGAGTGTCAAATGCCCAAGGCTCTGTAAATCCCAGATTGACAGTCTGTCGCCTCTGTCCATATTGAAGATCGACTTTGAGCTCCTGCCCTGCACCTCTGAAATTTGGTATCGCAGTTGAAAATGTTCCTGTAAGCCTGTCAACTTCACTGTAAGCAGCCCCGATAGTGAGCTGACCGATATTGTCCCGTTCTTCAATATTGAATATGAGGTCAATCGTACCATCTTCGTTGGGTCTGAGATCAGGCATCACATTGTTGAAGTAATTCAGACGAAAGATATTCTGCTGACTTCGCACCATCTGAGACTGACGGTACCTCTGACCGGGAACCAACTCTATCTCCCTGCGGATTACCTTTTCCATTGTTTTTGAGTTGCCCTTGACATCGATTCTGTTTATAATTGCAGGCCTGCCTTCAAAAACCTCCATTACAAGATTGATAGTATCCCCGTCAAAGGAGCGGTTGTCATTAACATTGACCCAGAGATGCCCCTCTTCCCTGTAGGCATCCTCAATAAGCATTCTTGTTTGCTCAAACCTGCTCATCCTGAAAGGCTCACCCTTGTTGAGCGCAACTCTTGATGCAAGTTTTTCGTCATCGAGAACAGTATTTCCTCTGAAATACAGGTCCCCTACATAGTAACGCCGCCCTTCATCGATTGTTATCTCAAGATAAAGCTCTGTTTTGCACTCAGAATATGAGATTTGGTCATCTAAAATGGCTGCATCAAGAAAGCCCTGCTCATTGTAGTACATAACCAGCGAGTCAAGGTGAGATCGGTAGAGCTGCTCGTCAAAACGACCGGCACGATACCAGCGGTTCTCTTTTGTTTTAAACCTGCGGGCAAGAGTTCTGTCCCTTATATGCTCATTTCCCTTGAAAGTAATCCCCTCGACCCTTACTCTGGGCCCCTCATCTATATCGTACTTTAAAATCACATAACCGGGCACCTTGGTGTCGATAGCCTCGACTTCAATCTGGGCAAGGTGATACCCCTTTTCACGGTATAAATAGGCAAGTTTTCTGCGACTCTCATGTATGAGTTCATCAGTGACTACCTGCATTCTGCCAAAATCAAGTTCCTCAAGTAATTCATCATCCTTGATTCTTCTGTTTCCCACAAACTCGATGTTCTCACACACCGGATACTCTTCCACCTCAAGCAGAAGTGAAGCACTCTCTTGACTCTCTTCCAGAACCAAAAACCTCACAGAACGAAACAGTCCTGTGGCATACAGCCTGCGCACCGACTCCTGAACATCATTTGGTCTGAAGGACTCTCCATCCCGCAGTACGATACTGTTTCTTACATAATTCGGTCTGGCATTTGTAAGACCTTCAATCACCAGGGAGTCAAGCACTTTGCCATGGGCTACACCCAGTGACATAAGGATTAACAGTGCAGGGAAAATCAGAAAGGTTTTTTTCATATAAAACAAGCCTTTAGTAAACATGAAGGATTTCCAATTAAAAAGAAACCGGTAGACACAATGCAGTACACATGTTTTCGCACTGGCAAAAACAATATTGAACCCATTCTGAAAATTACTGCTGAATAGTGATTATCCAGCAGTATCCGCTTTCTGAAAAACTATATGATTATCCTCAAGCTCCAGACGAATCACATCCCCGTCATTAAAACGGTTCTGTAAAAATTCTTCTGCAAGAGGATCTTCCACAAGACGCTGAATAGAACGACGTAAAGGGCGAGCTCCCAGCACAGGGTCAAACCCATTGTCCACAAGATACTTCTTTACCGGCGGAGTCACATCGATATGAATATTTCTGTCTATCATGCGACTCTGGAGCTCGTTTAGCTGGATATCGATAATCTCAGAGATCTGCTCTTTACCCAAAGGATTAAAGACGATAGTTTCATCAAGCCTGTTAAGGAACTCAGGATTAAAAAGCCGCTTCATCTCTTCCATAACCTTTGATTTCATGGCATCATAATCACCGCTTGTGGTAGTTTTCCCAAATCCCACAGTTCCCTGTTTTTTGACATCCCTTGTACCCACATTTGATGTCATAATGATAATGGTATTCTTAAAATTGACATGTCTTCCGTATGCATCGGTCAAAACACCATCGTCAAGGATCTGCAGAAGTATGTTGAACACATCGGGGTGAGCCTTCTCAACCTCATCGAGAAGAATAACCGAATAGGGTTTTTTTCTGATCTTCTCTGTGAGCTGTCCACCCTCTTCATAGCCAACATACCCCGGAGGAGCACCGACCAGTCTGGAAACTGCAAATTTCTCCATATATTCAGACATATCGACACGCACCAGCGCATCTTCTGAATCAAAAAGAGACTCTGCCAGTGCTTTGGCAAGCTCAGTTTTACCAACTCCGGTTGGGCCAAGGAAAATAAAGGAAGCGATTGGGCGACGGATATCATGAAGTCCGGCTCTGGAACGGCGAATACTTCTGGCAACAGCCTCAAGAGCCGTTTCCTGCCCGATAACCCTTCGGCGAAGCTCGTCTTCGAGATGAAGGATCTTTTTGGTTTCCTCTTCTGCAAGCCTTGAGAGAGGTATGCCGGTCATGGTGGCAATAACCTCTGTAATGGTGCTTTCATCAACAAGCAGCCGCTCTTCGGCCTTGCTCTTTCGCCACAGAGCCTTCTTTTCAAGAAGTGTACCTTTTAATTTTTCCTGTTTATCCCTTAATTTTGCAGCCCTTTCAAACTCCTGCTGCTCCACGGCCATCTCTTTTTCACGTACAACATCTGCAATCTCTTTCTCCATATCCCTTATTTCTGTTGGGATCTCCATGCTGGAGAGACGCTTGCGGGCACCGGCCTCATCGATAACATCGATTGCCTTATCGGGCAAGAAGCGGTCTGAGATGTAGCGGTCGGAAAGTTTAACCGCAGACTCTATCGCTTTTTCGGTGAAAGTGACCTTGTGGTGCTCTTCATAGTTGTGACGTAGTCCTGAGAGGATCTGTGTGGTTTCGGCTGCACTTGGCGGATCAACCATTATGGTCTGGAAACGGCGGGCCAGTGCACCATCCTTCTCTATGTATTTGCGGTACTCATCCAGGGTTGTGGCTCCGACACACTGAATATCTCCTCTGGACAGGGCGGGTTTGAAGATGTTGGAAGCATCGAGACTTCCCTCAGAGCCACCAGCCCCCACGATTGTGTGTAATTCATCGATAAAGATGATAATATTTTCGTTTTTCTGCAACTCGACCATCAAAGCCTTGAGTCTTTCCTCGAACTGCCCCCTGTATTTGGTTCCTGCGACCATGGAAGCCATATCCAGGTTTATCACCCTTTTGTTTTCCAGCACCTGAGGGATATTTTTCTCGATTATTTTTTGGGCCAGCCCTTCGACAATTGCCGTTTTTCCGATTCCCGGCTCTCCGATAAGAACCGGATTGTTCTTTTTTCTCCTGCTGAGAATCTGAACGACTCTCTCAATCTCCTTTTCCCTTCCAATAACGGGATCGAGCTTGTTTTCCCTTGCCATTGCAGTGAGATCGCGTCCAAAGTGGTCTAGAAAAGGAGTTTTACTTTTTTCCTTTGATCCGCTCACCGATTCACCCCCTCTGAGGACCCGGTTAATTTCCTCTTTTACGCGCTCATATTCCAGCCCTGCTGAAGCAAGCGCATTGGCAGCAGCAGACTCGGTATCTTTCATCAGAGCCAAAAGGAGGTGCTCAGTGCCGATATATTTGTGAGACATTGAGCGGGCTTCATTTGCGGCGATTTCAAGTACCTTTTTGGCTCTTGGAGTAAATGGCAGCATCTGCCCTATGGTCATCATTCCACCGGTAGAAGTTATTGTTTTTTCTATATTGGTTGTAAGATCATCAAGATCCACTCCCATGGTGCGCATTACAGCCACAGCCACCCCATCGCCCTCCTTAACCAGACCTAAAAGGAGATGCTCTGTGCCAACATAGTCATTACCCAACCGGACTGATTCTTCTCTGGCAATCTGCATTACTTTCTTTACCCGGTCTGTAAACATACCATTCATAATCTATTCTTTCCTTCCGTATTTAGCCATGAATGAATAATTATTTAGACTGTGAAGTCTTCCTGCGCCTTCTTCTCTTGGCAAGCAAATCTCTTACCAAATCCGCCCTGACCACACTCAGCTCCCTCTCCTCCATCTCTTTTTTCTCCTGGATCTGAATATGAGCAGGCATACTCATGCATATAATACGATTAAGCTCTTCAATAGTAATGTCCTCTAAAACCGAACACTCGATCCCAAGCCTCAGTGCAGAACAGAGATTGAGAAGCTCCGACATGCTCAGGGTCCGGGCGTGAGTTAATAGCCCGTAGGATCTGTGCACCTTATCACTTAACTCAACCTCCGCCTCATCCATAACCCTCTCTCTTGAAAGACGCTCATGCAAAATGATCTCCGAGATAACCTTCTGGGTAGAATCCAGAAATTCCTGCTCATGAGAACCCATGGTCGCCTGGTTTGAGAGCTGAAAAAAGTTACCCAGAACATCGGAATGCTCTCCAAGAAACCCACGGGTGGCTATCCCCATCTGGCTTGCACCCTGGAGAACCTGATCGATCGTTTTGGTCAGAACAAGCCCCGGCAGATGAAGCAGATAAGAGACTCTAAGCCCTGTTCCGGAATTGGTCGGACAACAGGTAAGAAAGCCCCTGAGTTTATCGTATGCATAGGGAAGCTTCTGCCCCAGAGAATCATCCAGCGCATCAAGCACCCCCCAGAGCTCCTGTGCCCTGAAACCTGAATCCATGCACTGAAGTCGTAAATGGTCCTCTTCGTTTATCATTACATTGACTCTGCGCAGAGGATCACACACCACCCCCCTGTCTCCGTCAACATTGAGAATCTCCCTGCTGACAACACGCTGCTCTGCCAGAAAATACTGCTCCAGCTTTTCCAGTCCTGTCAGGTTTATGACATCAAAACTCCCTCCCTGACAATTGGGGAAAACCTCTGTAGCCTTCTTAAACACCTCTTTTTTCTCTCTTGGCAGGGCACTGTGGGGGAAATTGTAACCGGCGATATTGCGGGCCAGGCGAACACGGGTGGAGATAACTACATCCGACTCCGGCCCCTTATTGTCAAACCAGACTGGAAGTGCAATCTTCTGAGAGGTTTTCTGTGTTTTCATTCCACACCCATCTCTTTAAGATTGTGAATTACATCCCTGATTGCAGCCGCCTGCTCGAAATCCTCATTTTTTATGGCTATATCCATCTCATTTCGCAACCTCTCCAGGTCACAGGTTCTCTCTTCCCTGACCGCATCCCCCAAGTATTTTTTTCCCCTGTGTATAGAAGATCCATGGACCTGAATCAGCAGTTCATCAATTTCCTTTTCAAAGGAGTTATAGCAACCGGAACACCCCAGCCACCCCTTGGAACGAAACACTGAAAGCTTCATACCACAGTTTTCACATGTCTTCTCTTCTTCTATTACACAATTCTCATCGGAGGCTTGCTGATTGTCTATAGAGATTGAAATCCCCTTTTTCCTGGCACACTCCTCACAGAGATGAAACACCTCAGTCTCATTTTGCATGACCTGAGTAAGGTGAATATTTGCCGGCTTTATTCCGCATTCATCACATATTTTCATTTTACCAATCCTTTAATCAGGCAGGGAAAAATGTATTACCAATAATTAATAAAACTACTAAATGGATAAGCAAAGAGGTAGTGTTTACAAAATTCCTCAACACTACCCATCAAGAGTGGAGGCTTTCTGGGCATTGGAAATCAACCCATCTTCCAGATAAACTATCCTTCTCAACCCCTTGCATAAACGGCTGTCATGGGTAGCGATAACAAATGTCTGCCCAAGCTCCTTGTTTGCCTTTTCGATAAGTTCAATAAGAAGCTCCCCGTTTGCCCGGTCAAGATTGCCCGTAGGCTCATCGGCCAGCACCAATGCCGGTTTATTAAACATGGCACGGGCCAAAGCCACTCTCTGGCGCTCTCCTCCGGAAAGCTCTGAGGGGTAATGTCCCCTGCGGGCCTCAAGCCCAAACACATCCAGCAGCTCCCCAGCACGGATACTGCACTCCTTTTTACTTTTGCCGTTTATAAGACCCGGGATAAATACATTTTCAAGAGCGGTAAAATCGGGCATCAGATGATGAAACTGGAACACAAAACCGATCTTTTGATTTCTGAAAAGAGCCAGCTGCCTGGGGGAAAACGTCCCAAGCTCCTCACCCCCGACTTCAACCCACCCTTCAGTAGCCTTGTCAAGCCCCCCCACGATCTGAAGCAGGGTGGTTTTTCCGCTGCCCGAGACCCCGACCAGCGCTACCATTTCCCCCCGCTGAATCGTAAGGGAGATTCCCTTGAGAACATCAAGGACTCCGCTGTCATCACGGAACTGCTTGCGTAAATTTCGTATGTTTACCATTACCTCTGACATATATTCTTTTCTTATTTACAGGTGACCAAAAGCACACCCCGAACAGCGGGGCTTTATTCATAACGGATCGACTCAGCTGGCAACATCTTCGAGGCCCTCCATGCAGGATAGAGCGTTGCGAGCCAGCAAACCACATTTGCCGCCAGATACACCGCTATCACATCAAAGGTCCTCACCAGCACAGGGACCTTGTCGATAAAGTAGATATCCCCCGGCAGCTCGATTATCTGAAAGCGATACTGTACATAACAGAGTGCACCGCCTAACATTACCCCAAGTGTCGAGCCCAAAAATCCTACCACCACCCCGTTGAGCATAAAAAGCCTCATAATGGAACCGGATGTTGCCCCCATTCCCATCAAGACACCAATTTCCCTGCGTTTCTCGAGAATCATCATTATAAGTGAGGAAATAATATTGAAGGCAGCAACCACCATGATAAGCGAGATCACAATAAAAATTATAAGTCTCTCAAGTTTCATCCACTGGAAGAGAGTTTTGTGCTGTGTCTGCCAGTCAACAACCCTGTAGGGGTAACGGCCGAGTTTTTCATGCAGACTCTCTGCTATTCTGTCGGCCCTGAACAGATCGACTGTTTTGACATTTATCCCCTCCACCCCCGTCATGTTGAGAAGGTGTTGTGCAGAGGGGATCGAAACGTAGACAAGATTGAGATCATGCTCATGCATACCGGTTTCAAAAATACCCGAAACTGTGAATCTGGCCATTTTTGGAACAGGATCCATCTGACCCTCTTCGGGTGCAAGGCTCATCAGCACCACCTCAGATCCATCACTCACACCCAGTTTAGCAGCAAGCGTTCTGCCTATAACGATACCGGGAAACTTGCGGCCCCGGTTTGACTCCACGGTGTCCAGGTCGAAGGAACCCCGCGTTACGACAGATGAGATCTCGGTAACCGTATGTTCGGTCTCAGGAGATACACCGGTAAACATAACTCCCTCCTGAGCCTGCTCATGTTCTATGCCCGCTTTGCCGGTTATATAAGGGGATGCCCCGATAACCTGAGGGTGCTCAAGGATACGCTCTATGAGCGATTCGTGATTGTGTATCGACCTTGACATGTGCTGGTCAACCCTGACATGAGCAAAAGTGCCCACGATCCTGTCGCGAACCTCTTTTTCAAAACCATTTGCAATGGAAAGAGCCACCACCAGCACAAAACTGCCAAGACACACCCCGACTGCCGATATATATGTTATCCAGGAGATAAAACCAATCTTACGTTTTCCCCGCAAATATCTCAGCGCAACAAACCATTCCATACGACTCAAAACTTATTTCCTTCGAAAAGATTACAATCGGCAAAACGGGCCGGCATTTCCGGCCCTGAAATGTAAAAAGAGAAACTACTTTTCCGGCCTGAGCAGTGGAAAGAGCACCACATCCCTTAAAGTACCTGCATTGGTAAGCAATGCCACGATACGGTCAATCCCCATTCCCCACCCGCTGATAGGGGGCATGCCGTATTCCATGCACAGCAGAAAATCGTTGTCAACATCCATGGTTTCGGTGTCCCCCTGAGCTTTGGCCTCAGCCTGTGCCTGAAAGCGTTGAGCCTGATCAACAGGATCAACAAGCTCAGAGTATGCATTTACCACCTCCCAGCCATTTATCACCAGCTGAAAGCGATCCACCACCGCGGGATTTTCATCATTTTTTCTGGCAAGAGGAGAAAGATCAAGCGGGTGATGAGTTATAAAGACTGGATTGATAAGTTTCGGACGTGAAACTTTTTTGTAAAGCAGATCAATAAGAGTACCCCGGCCGGCCTTTGAGATATTGACATCTGTATCAAACCTTATACCCTTGCTGTCAATCTCCCTGATCAACTCATCCCTGGTTTGAAACTTATCGATATCTATTCCGCAATCCCTGAGCAGAAGATCCCTGAATGACACCCTCGGCCACTCCCCCTCAAAGGAAATACTGGTTTCCTCATAGGTAATCTCAAGGCTGCCCTGAACTTTTTGAAGCAGATGTTTCATGAGCCGCTCGGTGAAATCCATATTGTCAATATAATTCCAGTAAGCACAGTAATATTCAAGAAGTGTAAAATCGGGAAGATGAGATGCATCGACTCCCTCATTTCTGAAAGAGCGGGCGAACTCATATACTCTGTCAAAGCCACCGGCAATGGCGCGTTTGAGATAGGTTTCAGGGGCGATACGCAGAAACACATCGATGTCCAGAGCGTTGTTGTGTGTGACAAAAGGCCTGGCAAGTGCACCACTGGCCTTATTGGTCAGAACCGGAGTGTCAATTTCTGTGAACTCATTTTCATCCAGAAAGTTTCTTATCGTGCGTATGATCTCAGTACGCTTTTTAAAACGCTCACGGGACTCCTCAGACATGATAAGGTCAAGGTAACGTCTGCGCAGGCGCAGCTCCGGATCAGTCAGCCCATGGAACTTCTCCGGTAAAGGCCGGAGTGTTTTGGATAGAAATGTAAAATCCTGAACATCTATGGTTTTCTCACCCGTTTTGGTCACAATCATCTTACCTTCAACACCAATAAAGTCACCCACATCCACTACATCCCTGAACCGGGCAAACTTTTCACCGAGTGCATTTTTCTGCAGAGCAAACTGAAGTTTGCCGTTTATATCAAAAAGGTGTCCAAAAGCAAGTTTCCCGAAATAGCGAAGTGACAAAACTCTTCCTGCAACACGGACTGCTTCGGTGTCAACCGACAACTCAAGAGCCTCCTCAAGAGAATGAGTTCTTTTGTAACTGTCCGCATAAGGTTCATGCCCAGCATCGCGGATCTGGGGAATCTTTGCTAAACGCACCTGCATCTGCTCATTGTGCTCTGCCTGTAACTCCACTTTGTTCTCCATTTCTAACCCCTCACACTCCATCGGCTGCAGACCGATTTTGCTGAAAAAATCATTACGAACCAGTTCCCCCCTTATTTAAAGCATCAAAACACAAGAGAAGGAAACAGTGTAAAATAGTTTGAGCGGGGAATCTTTTCCATCAATTATGTTAACAGAAACTGTTCTTTTGCCAAAACCCATTTGACACACAACCTCTCAGCACTCACAAATTGGCATCTCGTATATTCCAATCCGGCAAACACTTTATTTTTCCCTCAGACGTATTTCAAAAGAAAAATCCTCAGGAGACAGAAACAGCTATGACAGAATTTGAGAAAATTTTATACCGGCTCCCGGCCATACTGATAGCCCTCACTATCCACGAGCTCGCTCACGGATGGGTCGCGTATAAGCTGGGCGACTCAACCGCAAAAGATTCGGGCCGGCTCACACTCAACCCCCTCAGCCATTTAGACCCACTTGGAACAATCATGCTGATTTTCAGTCCCTTCGGATGGGCAAAACCGGTCCCGGTAAACGGCTACAACCTCAAAAACCCCAAGCGGGACTTGCTGTACATAAGTGCTGCCGGTCCGGTATCAAATATTATCTTAGCTGTAACTTTCGGAGTTATACTTCATCTGATAAGCAGCAATGCGCCGCAGCTGCTCAACTATCCAATAATAAGCATTTCTCTGCATCTGGGCGTTATGATTAATTTAGGACTGGCTTTTTTCAATCTGTTGCCGATGCCCCCTCTGGATGGGTCAAAAATCATGATGGGCATATTGCCAAACCGCTATCTGCCCGGATATATCAACATTTCAAAACATGTACCGGCTGTTTTTATAACGCTGATCGTGGCAGAATGGGCAATTCCGGGAATAAACATATTCTCCAGAATAATCAATCCGCTCTTCATACCTTTTTATTACTTCTGGATGGAAGTAATAACCACCATCACAAAACTGTTATAACCCCTTAAGATCAGGTGGAGGGGGGGGCTCCCTCAAACGAGAGGAAATCCCCGATCTCCAAACGGGGCTCCAGACCTCTTCGCACGAAGACAAACTAAAGGTTGGCAAGATTCCCCGCTTATTAGAAGGCCCCCGAAATCCCACAGTTGTAACAGGGTGCCCTCCAAAGCCAATTAAGTTTAACCAGTGAGGTCTCTTCGGGAATTTCAGCCGGTTGCCCCATATTGCTTTCTGTATTCTTCAATTCTCTTAAGCATCGAATCATCGAGAATGACCTCACCGTTGATCTCTCTGTTATGCAGATAGGAGACAATCTCATCGAGAGTGACGATTGCAAAGGTCTTGAGGCCAAACTCATCCTGAAGCTCAGAGAGTGCGCTTTTTTCTGTTGAACCCCTCTCCATTCTGTCCACAGAGACAACAAGACCGACGACCTTAAGATCTGCGCAGGCTTTGAGAAGAGGGATCGATTCCCGCACCGATGTTCCTGCGGTGGTGACATCTTCTATTATCACAACCCTGTCGCTTGCCTGTGGAGGATGTCCCACAATCGAGCCCCCTTCACCATGGTCCTTTATTTCTTTGCGGTTGAAACAGAATGACACATTATGTGAATAGGAGCTGAACAGCGCAGTTGAAGCAGTAACTCCAAGTGGAATACCCTTATATGCAGGCCCGAAAAGCACATCAAAGTCCCTGTCCATATGCTCATTGAGTGCAGCAGCATAAAACTGCCCCAGCTTTAACAGCTGCTCTCCGGTACTGTAGTTACCTGTGTTTATGAAAAAGGGAGTTTTGCGGCCGCTTTTCGTTACAAAATCACCAAATTTTAACACCTTTGATTCAATCATAAACTCGATGAACTCTTTTTTGTACTGTTCCATTCCGCTCCTTCGAGAAAAATTTATGGACTTTAAAAACTTGACTGCGTTAAACCTCCACACTCAACCCGTCGCAGGCAAACTCCATCCATGGGTCAAGCGAGGCAGAGTCTGCCTCATAATCAATGAGATGACTCATGTGTATAAAATAACATTTTTCAGGAGAAAGATCTCTGGCCAATGCGACACTTTCCCCAAGGGTGAGGTGAGTTGAGTGTTCTTTTCCATCGTGAAGACAGTCGAGGATAAGAATATCCAGTCCGCTCAACAGCTCCATGGCTTTTGGGGTAATTGCTTTTATATCAGGAACATACCCCACATTTGCCACCCTGTACCCCAGACAACCGCTCAGAAGACCATGGGTAACAGGAACCGGGGTGATATCGAGTTCATGAATTTTGATGGGCGATTTAATTTCAATAGTATTGAGCTCCGGAACACCTCCCCCGGGGTATGAGATGTCGCTGAAGGCGTAGGAGAAAGTCTGGCGAACGGATTGCAGTGTTTCGGCTGATCCGTACATGTTGAGAGGAGCACTCCTGGTGTATGATCTGATATCGGGAATGCCGCTTATGTGGTCAGCATGAGCATGTGTCAGCAACACAGAATGGATTGATTTTATCCTCTCTCTCAGTGCCTGTTCCCTGAAATCACTTGAAACGTCGATGAGTATATTGCCCTTCTCATGTTCGATAAACAGAGAAGAGCGTGTACGGGAGTGTTTTTTATCGTAAAGGGAGCGTCTGCACACATCTTTGCGGCAGGATTTATGGTCATTGATCATACAGTCGAGAGAGGGCACACCGTGAGAAGTCCCTGTGCCCAGGAATATCAGTTTCATCTTTTCTCCCGTATTGGATGCAGGGGAATTGAGGTCGATAACTTCAGATGCTCATGTCAGCACTGAAAGGAGTGATTCTGTTCCGCCCGTTTTGTTTTGAGAAGTAGAGTGCCTTATCGGCGCCATCTATCAGCTGCTTTTGATTTGAGCAATTTTCATGCAGATGTGCACATCCGATACTTACCGTCACTTTCAGCTTATCTTCACCTGAAACTATTACTTTCTGCTCTATGGATTTTCTTATTCTCTCAGCGGTAACCAGAGCCCCTTTTTTATCGGTCTCTGTGATAATCACAGCAAACTCCTCACCTCCGTAGCGGGCAGGGAAATCATTAACCCTTATGGAGGCTTTTATTGTTTTTGAGATCTCTTTTAACACCAGGTCCCCTACAGGATGCCCGTAGGTATCGTTGAATGATTTGAAATGGTCGATATCCATCAGAAGCAAAGAGATATTATGGCCATTTCGGTTTGATCTCTCAATTTCTCTGGAGAGGATATCCTGAAAGTTTCTGTGATTGTTCAACCCTGTTAAGCCGTCAGTGGTGGCAAGCATCTCCATTTTCTTGTATAAAACAGCCCTAATGTAGGCAACTGAAGCATTCTCGACAATTGTTGAAAGTACCTGCTCCAGTTCATCAGTGAACAATCCGGGCTTGTCACTTTCTACCGAGAAGAGCCCCACACAATCTTTTTTGTCATCGACAACGGGGATCACAATAAGCGAGCGTAGTCTGTTGTCAACAGGTTCATCGGGAGAGAAGCGATAGTATCTGTCTTTATACAGTAACATGTCTGAGATCTTTACATTTTTCTTCTTAAGGGCTGCAAAAGAGAAAAGTCCGGCATTGAGAGGATATTCCACTCCTTGGGACAACCCCACACTTTCCCCAACCACCCTGTCGATGACGATTTTCCCCCGCGGCTCATCATACAACGCAAGTGTGAGCCTGCTGCTTTGAGCGACCTGAGGTATTACTTTGAAAAGCACATCAAATACATCGTCGGTTTTCAGTGCATTTATAAACTGATGACTCGCCTCATAGAAAACCTGAAAAGTTGAAGCTGCCTGCTGCTGGAAGAATCTCATCCGAACATTGGTGATCAGAGCGGCTGCGATGTTTGAGAATCGTTTTAAAAGTTCTTTATCATGGTCCTTAAATGCGTTGCTGTCGACACTGTCAAGAAGAATAAATCCAAGCAGTTCGCCCTCCTGCGACATAATAGAAACTGCCAAAACAGATTTAACCATTTCGTATTGTGAGTAGTAGAAAAGATCAGAGCGGTAGAGAGTCATATCACCACTCATGAATACATGTTTTGTCGTACCCAAAGCCCCAAACACACCATCACCAAGACTCAGCTTTGCGTTGGGATTGATCGCGATGCTCTTTGCCTGAAAGGTGCTCAGCTTGAAAACACGTTCAGCCGAATCATAAATAAACAGCAGTGTGTTGTAAGCCTTAAAATTTCTGCTGATGAAAAACACCACACTTGACAACTGTTCATTCATGGCATTGTCTTTGTTGCCAGGGCCCTCGGTGTTGCCAAAAGCGCCTTTTCCTGACGGTTCTTCAGTTTTGCTCGCCTCGGGTGGTTTTTTATTCTCTTCCCGCCATTTCAGTCGTCTCTCTTTCATTTCCAGCGCTGCAGTTTTTCTCTTTTGCAACTCAGGAATTAACCCTGCAGCAGAGAGAGCAGCCAGAACCGGCACCCCGGACAGAAGAGAGGTAAGACTTACCGATGTCGCTGCGGAAATCTGCAGATACATTTCCCAGGCCTCAGCCATAACAAACACCATTGTTACCTGAAACCATGCACCATTTTTATTCAGCAGTGACGCACTGGCCACAAGGGCAAAGAGCATAGGAATATATGCTGCATCAACTATTTCGTTTCCTGAAGAGGCCTGTGCAGCCAGAAAAACCAGGGCAAACAGGGTAACAAACCACTGTGAGCCCACATTTTGCAGCGGTTTCCTTGTTGAAGTGACAAAAAGGGAAACAAGCCCCAAAAAAGAAGTGGCGAGCAGAGCAGCTGAAAAAAGTATTGTATCCGGCAGTAAATAATCAAATTGCCCCAACGAAGAAATAGCAACTATTGCCAGAGCTGCGATGTAATGTATCAAAAAGAGTGTCGGTTTGATTTTCATCCCTTTACCACTTATGTATTATTGCAAATAAACGAAAATGGAGCTATTTTACTACTATCAACATATCCAAGAAAACTTAATGAATTACCCTAAATGGCTTACAAAACAAATTATATAATAAGATTTAAAAAATATCTGCTAAAAACTCTGGGAGATGACAGGTCAAAAAAGCTTCTGTCCAGATATTTTACAAATATACATAAATTGCCAGATATTTCGCTCCCCTCAGATTTGGAAAATGTAAAATCACTACTTATCATTCTTCCACTGGACATGATGGAGCTGACCCTGCAGATGAAAAATCTGTCCATGCTTATGTCGCGTTTCGGGGATTGTAAAACAGTTTTTCTGTGCGAGGAAAACCTCGCGCCCTTTGTTTCCGGATTCCAAAACAGTGAAACTATAACATTTCAACCGGAAGAAAAAGACCTCTTCAGTCCGGAGTGGAAAAAATTATACTCCGAGGTTTCAGATCTCTTTGATCTGTGTGTAATGCTGGAGAAAAACCCTGACCTTTCACTTCTGATGCTTGCGGCAAAAACAAATGCCCCGATACGGGTGGGATACAAAAAAGGAAACTGCTCCCCGTTTCTGAATGTGTGCTTTAATCAGAATGAGACAGAAAAGACTATCTCTGAAAGGAACTGTTTTTTAGCCTCAACTCTTGGTGCAAAAAACAAAAAAGCAAACTGGTCCATTTCAAAGACCACCACAGAAGCATTAAAACAGGTGCTTAAAGAACATTCTCTGCCGGTGTCTTCTTCCTCATCATTGATTGGGATCGATCTGTATTTTCTGTCCCAAAATTTTGAAAAGGGCTGGGTAGAGGACCTCATTAAGGAGATTAAAAAAATTCCGGATATCCATCTTTACTCTTTCGGTGGCATAAACAGCCAAGCCCCCTTACCATCCTGGGCGCGGGAGAGCGGTATAAAAATTCTGCCTCCGCTGTCGGTGCCCCGCACCACAGCACTTATAGCCCTGTCCAGGACCATTATTACAGGGAAAACAACACTGTTTGGGATGTGTTCATTGTTATCGGCCACAGCTATAGGTATTTTTGAAGAGGAAGAGTTGCGATTTTACTGCAAGGGGACGACATCTAAACTGAAAGGGATCGGTTATTGCAACTCACCGGACCATAGCACTATTGAGAAGATTATCTTATTTCTGAATAATCCCGTAAGCAAAAAGAAGACGTCCGGGAAGGCCGCGGCTCCAAAATTGAAAAAAAAACAATAATTCCTTTATAATATATTGATAATACAGTAAATTTGAATAATACAGATTTACGCTTATAGAGGCGCGCTCGGTTCAATATTTTAAAACCATTTATAATCATGCTTGAAAAAATAAAAACAACCATTGCTTTCAAAATAAAAGAGCTGGAATTCAGGTATAACACCTGGAAAAAAGCCCGTGATATCCGCAAGGCATATGCTCATAAAGCAAAATTCAAACTGCCCGATTTTAAGCCATACCTCAGAAAGGCTTTATATCCGGTTTCTGTTACGATTATCGTTTTGCTTATAGGCCTGGGCTTGTGGAAGTGGGTTCCGATGATCCCCTTCGCTCAAATTCACCAATCTGTACAATCCGGCACTGAGAAGGTTTTCAGCAGTATCGGCTCACTGGCAGATGGGGCAAGGGAGTCGATCAGAAGATCAAGGGAGCGGGAAGTCAGGATTTCTCAAAACGAGCCCAATATTGCAGACGATCAAAACGTAGAGGATTACGGGGTTGTTGAGGTATATGATAATACCGAGCTAACTGAACAAGAGAGCATAGCTGAAGAGGCCACCGCCTTTGAGAGATTCTTCTCCTCCCTTCCCCGGGAAAACATAAGTGATCAGATTCTCTTTGCCGATAAGGAAAAACAGACTCTGTATGTAATAGAACACAACAGCGGCAACTGGGATATTGTTAGAGATTACCATATCACATCCGGAGAAGTTGAAGGTCCCAAGCAGATTGAACATGACAGAAAAACTCCCCAGGGACTCTACTTTTTAGTTGGACGCAAAGACAGAAGTGATCTCACAGAAATATACGGCCCGGTTGCATTTGTACTGAACTATCCCAACAGCGAAGACAGGGAGGCTGGCAGAACCGGAAGCGGGATATGGATTCACGGCACCGAACGTGATAACAGCCCACCGGAACCAACCAGAGGGTGTATATCACTGGCAAATCATGATGTCGCAGAACTGGGGACCATTCTAAGGATCGGATACGGAATCCCCATAGTTATATCCTGCGGAACTGAGGAGGCCACCTTTGAAGAAGATCTGTTCAGTCAAATGGCCGAAAAAAGGGAATACCACGCGGAAAAGTACAGAACCCATTCTCAGTATTTCGAGAATTTTGTCTTACAGTGGAGAGATGCATGGCAGTCAAAAGACATTGACCATTACACCACGTTCTATGCAACCGGGATATTCCGCAGCGGCCGCTCTGACTGGAATGCTTTCAGGAATACAAAGATACGAACATTTAATATGTACGATACGATTAAAATCAGCATTGACCATTTTATGCTCACCGAATTGTCAGAAACAGAAGCCGTAGTCAAATTTTTTCAGGATTACGAAACCAACCTCAACCGATTTCTTAACGGAAAAAGGTTGATTCTTGTAAAAGATGGAGACCGGTGGCTAATCAGCAGGGAAAGTACCTTCCCACAACAGGAGCTCTTTTTATGATTTTTTCAAAGAAAAAAGAGATTAAGGACCCTCAGGAGCTGGCAAACATCCTTGAGGACCATATATCTGAAATACAGGATCTTCTCAGAAGCAGCCGCAATGAGAAAGCGGATATGCACTCTATGCTTGCCTCGGTTGAAAACGAGCGTTTTCAAATCCAGAACACCCGCAATCATATGGATGAGATGAAAAGCAGCATGGAGGAGATGACTGCCCAGTATGATCTGTTGAAGGAGCGGATGGAAAATGCACTTACACTCTCCGATAGACTTGAAAACTTCCAGAACACCGCCTCAGCTCTTGACAGCAGAATCTCCAAAATGGAAGAGGTTGTGCAGAGAATTACCGGACAGGAAAATTACATCGAAACCGTTGGTTCCAAAATGGATACCATTCTTAGCAAATTTGACTCTGAAGAGGGAACCATTCTTAAGAAAAGCCTCGACTCGCTTGAAGCTATCGAAGAGCGCCAGAGCAAATCCTTTGAAAACATGGAAAAACTGGAAAAACAGTTTAACTCCTGGACTGAAGAGTTTACCGGAAGCAGGGAAAAACTATCTGAAGTTAATTCCGAAACCGGTGCCATTCAGGAAAAACTTCAGGAGATTGAACAAGACATGACCAAGTTCAGACTGATGAAAGAGAAAATCGACAATCTTAACACCCTTTCCGAGTACGTCAAGACAAAGATTGCCTCTCTTGAGAAACAGCACCTGGTTGTGGAGAGAGCAAACGAGGAAGCTGGGCGCCTGAACGCTTTGACATGGAGCATAGATTCCAAACTAAAACATCTCCAGGGCAAACTCAATTCCATGGAGAAAACAGAAAAAAACATTCAGCGTATCGACTCCATGCTCCAGCAATCCCAAAACTCAATCAATGAGATCAGAAAGTTCCACCAGTTCATGGAGCAGATGAATCATAAGATCGAGGAGATACAGGTACTGGATGAATCTTTCAACACCAAGCTCAGCCAGTTCCAGCGCCACAGCAATGAAATCACTGAAGCAAATGAAAAGATGCATGATATTCAAACCATTGCCAAGAACACCGAAGCGATTCTCAACACGCTCAACAAACACAAACAGATGGTTGAAGACAGCAGAAGCAAGGTAATGGAGTATGAGAAAAATCTCGATAAGGTAAGTGCCAAAATCGAAGAAGTCAGCAGGGAATGGCAGGCAATTGATGCAATAGATCAGAGAATTGTAGCCTCCGAGTCCCACATAAATGAGCTTGATTCAAGACTGAATACCATCATACAAAACAGTAAGGAAATCGAAGATTTTGAATCAAAACTCATGGACATAAGAACCCTGATTGATGATACCTGTCAGAGAGAAGAGATGGTTCACTCTCATCGTCATGAAATCGATGAAACAAACGAACGAATCGATAAGTTTTTCGCCAATGCAGAGGCTGTTGATCTGAAAATGCAGGACCTCAAGCAACACGAAAACGAAATTGAATCTGTTACACAGATGATCGACGAGCTCAAAATCCTCTCTGACAGCGCACAGGAGAGAATTAAACAGACAGAAGAGAAATCCCATATCATTGACGAAGTGCAGAAGAAAATCGAAAACCTTGGAATGATGGTAACAGAGGTAGACGAGAGAATCAATACCCAGCTGCAGCGGAAATCGATGGTGGAGAAAACTGAAAAAAGGCTTGACCAGTTAAACTACCTCCTTGGGGATATAAACATGAAGATCCAAAGCCTGAGCAAGGAACAGGTCAAAGTTGAGGAAGTCCTTGAACAACTCTCTGCTATTTCTGTTCAGTCACTTGAGGCCAAGAACATGATGGGCAGACTTACAGAAGAGAAACAGGCTCTGCTGCAGGAAGAGAACCATATCCGCAGCATGCGCAAGGAGCTCCAGGAACTGGTAAGTGATTCCAACACCAGACTTAAGGAGTTTCAGGCTGAAATCACTGATATCAACGAACAGGTCGATCAGAACAAGGCTCAGTTTACAGAAATAATTAAGGCAAGTGATGGTCAGATTGTCACAATCGAAACCCATTTTGAGTCAATCAGGCAAGCTGAAAGTGAATTGAGCAATGTTGAAAAGCTGCTTGAGAATCTCAAAACAGAAATGGATCAGATCAACAGGAGAACATCAAAGCTTGAGGCAATCGATGCCCGAATCGGAAATGTGGACACTGTTGTATCAGACATGGAGATCAGAATCGACTACATTGACAAGGGTAGAGAGCTTGTTAACGCTACCCAGAAGAAAGTCGACAGCCTTACAAACATAATCGATACTGCATCTGAACAGATCGAAACGATCAACAGTAAAGCTAAAGAGATCAAGGAAGTCGGGCACCACGTTGAAGATATCAACAACACCATGAACAATGTGGAAAAGCGGATGAAAGATCTGGCAAAGGAAAAAAAGATCATAAAAGAGGCCGAAAACCGTATTGCAAGTCTGAACATACTCATGGAAGATATCAAGGCTGCAATGTCAAACCTTTCATCAGAAGAACAGCGTATTCTCGCTGCGGTAGAGAAAACTTCTGAACTCCGCTTTCTGCTTGGGGAAGTGGAATCAAAACTGAATCTGTTCAGACAAGAAAAAGAACAGCTTTCAGATTGAGGGACAGGTCTTACCAGCGGGATAATACTATCCCGCTTTTTTTCACATCAAAAAAACTGATCCGATAATAACTCATTTGCCGCTTCGGCAATCAATAAGAATCTGAAAAAAATTATGGATACAACCCTGTTTTTACCATCGGCTCCAATTGAACATACCAGACAGCAATTTCTGGAGAAAATTCTGGAAGTTAACCCCAAGGTACAAACAGCTCTGATAGAAAAGGCTTTTCATTTTTCATGGGTTGCACATAAGCACCAGATTCGCAAATCCGGTGAACCCTTTATGGCTCATCCTGCAGCTGTTGCACTTATCCTTGCCGAACAACACCTCGATGAGGTCACTATCGCAGCGGGCCTTCTCCATGATGTGCTTGAAGACACTACCATGGAGCGCAAAGATCTGGTTGAGGAGTTCGGGGAAGAGGTAACAATACTTGTGGATGGTGTGACCAAGATAAAAACCTTCCATATGAAATCCCGCCAGGAGCGCCAGGCTGAAACATACCGCAAGATGCTGCTCTCAATGGCAAAGGATCTCAGGGTCATAATAATCAAATTCGCCGACCGCCTTCACAATCTGCGCACGCTCAAATACCTTGAGCCCGACAGAATCCGGGCCATAGCAACAGAGACCCTTGACATATATGCGCCACTGGCTCACCGCCTCGGAATGGCAAAAATCAAGTGGGAACTGGAGGATCTTGCATTCAAACACCTCTACCCCGAAGAATACAAGGATATTGTGGCGAAAGTAGTTGCCAACCGAATCGAGCGGGAAGCAATTATCGACAACTTTACATTGCCGCTTCGCACAAGGCTTGAAGAGGATAATATTACGGCTACTATTGTGGGACGACCAAAGCATTTCTACAGCATTTACCGCAAGATGGTGCAAAGAAACAAGCCTTTGGATGAGATCTATGATCTGCTTGCTCTGAGGGTGATAACCGATTCTGTAAGGGACTGCTATCATGTGCTTGGAATAATCCACTCACTCTGGACACCGATTCAGGATCGCTTTAAGGATTATATAAGCACCCCCAAAAGTAACGGATATCAGTCGATTCACACGACTGTTGTTGGAGAACAGGGTAACATCGTCGAGATGCAGATCCGTACTTGGGAGATGAATCTTACAGCCGAAGATGGTATTGCAGCACACTGGCTCTACAAGAGCAATAAAACAGAGATGAGCAGTGAAGACAAAGCGCTTATCTGGCTTAAGAATCTGATCGAATGGCAAAAGGATCTGACTGACTCGACGGAATTCTTTGAATTTTTCAAAATTGATCTCTTCCATGCTGAAATCTTTATTTTCACCCCAAGGGGAGATCTAATCTCTTTGCCCAAAGGAGCCACAGTTCTCGATTTTGCATTCTCTGTTCACACACAGCTTGGGATCCATTGTATAGGAGCCAAGGTGGATGGAAAAATAGAACCTATTCACAAAAAGCTCAAAAGCGGGCAAACAGTTGAAATCCTTCACCTGAAGACCAAAACCCCCTCCATAAACTGGCTCAGAGAGGTTAAAACACCCAAGGCCAGAAGCGCCATAAGGCGTTGGCTGAAAAATACAGGCAGACAGGAAAGTATCGATCTTGGGAAGAAAATCATTCAGACCTCCTATAAGAAGCTGCACACATCAAGCTCCTTTAAAGACCACATCCCCGGACTGCTTCAGTTTCTTGGTCTCAACAACCTGGACCGTCTTTATGAGCTTGTGGGCAATGGAGAGCTTCCAATAAGCAGGGTAATGCAGTTTTTCCAGGTACGAAAAGTCAAAAAGTCGGCCCCCTCCACTATGGTTTCCCGGATAATGGGGACTTTCAGCAACAGGGATCAGGGTATTGTGGTAGGGGGGAATGATAACCTGATGATTCGTTTTGCCAAATGCTGCAATCCGATCCCCGGTGATCCAATCATTGGCTTTGTCACACGCGGCAGAGGTATTTCCGTTCACAGAAAAGACTGTCCCAATGTTTCCTTTTTCTCCTCAGACCAGGAAAGAAAAATTGAAGTTCAGTGGGATCAGGGCAATAAGAAAAAATACGTAGTGTCCATGGAGATAACCGGTTCAGACCGTGCAGGGCTTCTCCATGAGATAAGTGAGGTCTACTCAGAGTTTGGTGCCAATATCACAGACGGATTCATAAATACGCTTAACCATCAGGCCAAACTCAACTTTAAAATTGAGATCAGAAATCTCAATCAGCTCAAGCAGATATTCAGAAGATTGCAAAAAATCAAAGGAATTGAAAACGTGAGTCGTGTAAAAGATTATATTAACTATCCTCAGAAAGGCTCACAGCAGGAGGATTAAAGAAAAATGTATCTGTTTAATACTCCAATATGGCTACTGATTAGTGGTTTTGTTTGCGGTATTATCGCTTTTATTGTTATCTACCAGCTCACGAGAAGAAAACCATCACAGCTGTACACCCCCGCCAGTACCAGCTTTGTTTTCAAAGGCAATCTTAAGCAAACCAGTTTGCTCGATGCCATGCAGTTTCTTGAGATTGGAAGACGGGAAGGTATTCTTCATGTATACTCAGGCAGAAGAAAAGGGTACCTTACTTTTCATAAAGGGAAAGCAATCGATGCCTCATACAGGGACCTCTCAGCAAGAGAAGCTGTTTTTCAGATGCTCGATCTTGAGGAGGGGGATTTTTATTTTGAGCCAAAAGAAATAACTCAACCTAAACTTATCACCGATTCACTTATGGATCTCGCGTTCGAGTGGGATGAGAAGAAGAATGGAGTAGATGTAAATGATAGGTAAGCTGAAGATTTTCTCCGGAAATGCTAATTTACCACTGGCAAATTCGATCTGTAATTATGCCGGTATTGAACTTGGGGGTTGTGAAATAATCAAGTTCAGCAACGAAAACATCAAGGTCAGAATTTGTGAAACCGTTCGGGGGCATGATGTTTTCATCATTCAGCCATCATGTGTTCCAGTCAATGAAGGTATAATGGAACTGCTGATAATGATCGATGCGGTTAAACATGCCAGTGCCGGAAGAATCACAGCTGTCGTACCATACTTCCCCTATGTTCGTTCCGATAAAAAAGATGAACCCAGAATATCCATTACAGCCCGCCTGATGGCTGATCTTCTTGAAACTGCAGGTGCGGATCGTGTGATGACCATGAACCTTCACTCTCCACAGATTCAGGGCTTCTTCAGAGTCCCCGTGGACCACCTTCTCGCAGGCAGGCTACTCTGTGACCACTTCAGAGATTGTGGAACTGATAACTGCGTAGTGGTGGCGCCAGATGCGGGAAGTGCCAAAAGAGCCGGAACCTATGCCATAAGTCTTGGGCTCCCACTTGCGATTCTGGACAAAAGACGCTCTGATGATAAGGAAAATCCACAAATCCATCACGTAATCGGGGATGTCAAAGGGAAACGCGCCATTATCTTTGATGACGAAATTGCTTCCGGTGGGTCGATTATCGAAGTGGTTAATGCACTTGAACGCCTCGGAGTCACAGAGATCCAGGCATGTTGTGTTCATGCGGTACTCTCTGGTCACGCAGTTGAAAGATTGCAGAACTCTTCACTTTCAAAACTGGTGGTAACCGATACAATTCACATACCGGAAGAGAAGAAATTTCCAAAACTTGAAATTATCTCGGTTGCAGAAATGTTTTCAAAAGCAATTAAATTCACCAATGAGGGGCAGTCAATCAGCGGCCTTTACGACGGATATTAATAGTGATAGAATACAAAGCCGGCCCTGATGAGACCGGTTCAAGACTGGACAGATTTCTGAGAAAAAAAATGCCCCTCATGGGACTTTCAGACATCTATGCTCTTATCAGAAAAGGGCGGGTGCTGGTCGACAGTAATAAAGCAAAAGCAAACCACAGACTTAAAGAGGGGGAGCTCCTTCAAATCAGAGCAAACCCCTCTGAATTCTCCACAGATGAAAAAAATTCCTCTTTAGCAGATCTTGTCAACACAGAGTTTTTTAAGCATAATTTCAAAATTCTTTTTGAAGACTCTGCGATTCTTGTCTGTAATAAACCCTGTGGGCTGGTTGTTCATCCGGGAAGCGGACACCTCAAACATGACAATCTCATAGATCTGGCTTCAGCCTACATGCTCTCAAAAAACCATGAGCAAGCCCCTGTTCTGACACACAGGCTCGACAGGGATACTTCTGGAATTATCCTTCTTGCCAAAAATAAGGGCATCGTAAGAAAGCTGCACCAGTCAATGATTAGCGGTAAATTTACAAAGCAGTACCTGGCAATTTCTCACAATAGGCCTCCCAAAACGGAGGGCAGGGTCAGTTTAGGAATGAAAAGAACTCACGACAGCTCTGGAATGAAAATGAAGATAGCTGAAAAGGGGGATCACTCCGAGAGCAGTTACAGGTTAACAGAGTACAGAAACGAACTGTCCAGCCTTGAAATTATTCTCCACACAGGAAAAACTCATCAGATCAGGGTACATATGGCCCATTTATTGGCCCCTATTGTTGGTGATGTCCGTTACGGAAGAAAAGATCTGGATCAGAAACTTTTCTCCTCAAGGAAAAATCTCCCTCCCAGGTTATACCTCCATGCCCATAAGCTCAGTTTTCCCCACCCTCTAAACTCCAAAAAAATAACACTTAAAGCAGATATCCCTGCTGAATTCAGGAAGATTATGAACTAAGAAGATCCAATCTCCAAGGTCTCGATATCCAGGCTCTATCCCTCAGGATCTCTAATACAATTTACAGCTGTAATATTCGGGAAAAAAGCATTATAACCTTATATTACAATAGCATGGACAGTCACCGTCAGATTCAGCAGTTAACAGTGATTTCGAAATCAAAAACATGGTTCCCTCAATTAAGAGGAACTATCTGCCAATTGACTCTGTTGTGGGCAAGTACAAAATCATCGAAGAGATCGACCACGGCCGAATGGCCGTTGTGTATAAGGCTCTACAGCTTGATCTTAAACGTGATGTTGCCCTGAAGGTAATGCATGCAATTCTCACAATAAAATGAATTTGTAGAACTTTTTCTATCTGTTGCTCCCTTGGGATCATGCTCTACAAAATGCTCAGCTTCAAAAAACCTTACCTTGACCAGCGGAATGTACACCAGACAGCCAATAACATCTTGGAGAGCAACCCTATTCCTTCCAAAAACCGCACCCCTGGCTCCCCGCAGAGATTGAAGCCATACTCTGAAGAGAAGTGGCAAAGGAGAGCTCACAGCGTTACCAGTCAATGCTTGAATTTAAAGAGGATTTAAACCGGTCAGCGTGGCGAATCGGGGCTCACAGTTTCACCTTCAGCTCCGCAGTATCTTTACTATTTGGCCATCAGGGCCCGTGAGGAAGGCCAGGAATGCAAATCACGTTCATATCTGAAGCAATTAAGAGGTAAGACACCACCCAACTCCTGGCTTCACTTCAGAATGGTGCAAATTCTGGGCAACTACAACCGCTTGTGACACAACTCAGCGCCCTACAATCTGCGACACAAACATCATCAGAAAAAAAAGCACTGCGAACAGGGATAATACCCGCAAAACAGACAAAACTCTCAGAGCCGTTTTGCTCTGAGGTTTATGTTCAAAGGGCTGTTTTTGTTCCGTATCCCGGGAATCTTTATTTCTTTTCAGTGAAGATTCACCAGCAGAAAGGATCTCCCTGAGTCCTTCTTCGAATTCGCTTTCTTTTTTTTCATCCATTTGAGCTTCCCTTATAAGGTATTATACATATATTTCATCTTTGCAAGCAATTTCTTGACCATGAAAAACTATTAGGTTATTTTACTTTGTCTGACCTATTCTAAAAACTTTAATTGACTAACACAGGAATGTTTGAAAATAACAACGATCATAAAAAAAAACATGTAGATCTCCATATCCATACTACTTTTTCCGACGGCAGCTGCAGTGTGGAAGAAGTGATGAACATTGCCTCAGAGAAAAAGCTTGAGGCGATATCGATCACCGACCATGATTGTACCGATGCTTATCCGCTTGCATCAAAAATAGGTGATTCCATGGGTATTGAGGTAATCCCGGGTGTAGAACTATCAAGTGAGATACAGGGAACTGATATTCACATCCTCGGTTACTATATCGACATTACAAACCAGGCCCTGCAGAAAAAATTAAAAGAGATGAAACAGGCCCGTTTTATCCGTGCTAAAAAAATGGTGGCCAATCTCAACAAACAGGGAATAGACCTTCGTTTCGATACTGTTCTGGGAATCGCCGGGGTCGGGGCAATCGGCAGACCACACATCGCCGCAGCAATGCTAAAAGAGGAGCTTGTGTATTCATTCAGAGAAGCTTTTGATAAATACATTGGTTACGGATTACCGGCATATGTGGAAAAGCTCAAGATGCATCCCAAAGAAGTGTTCAGTCTCATAAAACACGCCGGGGGGATACCTGTACTTGCGCATCCCGGTGTAACCAAAGTTGATGAACGGATACCGGAATTTATCCGTGATGGTCTGATGGGCATAGAGGTGTACCATAGCGAACATCCCGGATCGGTTCAGCGACATTACCTTAAAATATGTAAAAAACAAAACCTCGCCTACACAGGTGGTTCCGATTTCCACAGCAGCAATCATAACAAATCGGAAATCGGCTCACAGCAGATTCCCTTCAGCACTGTTGAAAGTCTCAAAACCAAACTGATTCCTGCAAACTGAAAACAGATCGGAAGAGAACTATGAATGTAATCCCTGTCGTTTTAGCTGGCGGTATAGGAGAGCGGTTCTGGCCTCTTAGCAGATCCGGTATGCCAAAACAGCTCCATTCCATTATAAGCAATAAAACCATGCTTGAAGATACACTCAGGAGGGTGTCCCCCCTCTGCTCAGAAAACCAAAAGCCACTGGTAGTTACAAATCAGGCTATTGCAGAAAAGATTGAAAATGTCATATCTCCTGAGATCAAAATCGACATCATTGCAGAGCCACAGGGGAAAAATACCGCTCCCGCTGTTGCCCTTGCTGCTGCCTGGGTCCAAAAGAACTATGGTGATGCGGTTATGCTGATTGTTTCAGCAGATCATGCGATATCACCGCAGGAAGACTTTATCAAAACAGCCTCCTACGCCGTTGAGCGCGCAAATGAGTCCGACCAGCTTGTTGTGTTTGGAATCAAACCAAACCGTCCGGAGACCGGCTATGGCTATATAGAAACAGCGGAACTGTTAAATGAAGATAATGGTAATCAGCTTTTCAAAGTGAAAAGATTTGTTGAGAAACCCGACTCTGAAAAAGCAGAAAGATTTATGAAATCGGGTAATTTCCTCTGGAACAGCGGTATGTTTGTGTGGCGCACCTCTGTTATCCTCGAAGAATTTAAAAAATATATGCCCCAGCTCTTCGCTCAAACTGAAAAACTAAGCAGTAAAAATTTCAGTCTTTCTGCCATCGAGACATTCTACTCCGAATGCGAAAAGGAGTCAATTGATTTTGGAATTATGGAACACTCTCTGAAAACGGCGGTTGTTGCAGGGGTGTTTAACTGGGATGATATAGGATCCTGGGAGTCTCTTTCACGTGTACACGGGAAAAATGAAAACCAGAGCACAACCCTTGGAAAAGGGATCTTTGAGAAAGACTGTCAAGACTCACTTATAGTGAACAAGTCGGGGAAACCTCTCGCCACCATTGGTTTGAAAAACACAGCCGTAATTGCAGTAGAAGATACGTTTCTTGTGATTGAAAGATCCAGGCTTCCTGAACTTAAAACCTATCTGGAAGAATTGAAAAAGAATGGAGAATTTCCTAAGGATCTCTTTTAACAAGAGACCCAATGGATTAATAAATACTATGGAAAGACCATTTTCAGTAGCATTCTGTGCAGGTGATCCCTCCGGGGACCAGCATGCCGCAGGCATACTAAAAGAGCTGCACAACATCCACCCGAATCTCAGATGCTGGGGTATCGGTGGACCCGAAATGCAAAAAGAGGGTTTTCAGCCGATTCTGCCCTTTGCCCAGTTCAACCGTATGGGTTTTGCAGAAGTAATTACCCATTTGCCGTTTTTTCTGAAGGCAAAGAAAACATTTGTCAAACAACTCAGCAGAACACCTCCCGAAGTTCTGGTGTGTGTTGATTATCCTGGCTTTAATATGGAGCTTCTTAAAGAGGCACACAAACTCAAAATTCCCGTTGTTTGGTATATTGCCCCTATGGTCTGGGCATGGAAAAAAAAGAGAGCCCAAACACTGGGAAATCTCGCCTCTCATATAGCTGTTATATTCCCTTTTGAAGTTCAGTATTTTGATAAATTCAGGGCACCGGTAAGTTTCGTCGGAAACCCATTATCTGAATCTATCATTAAAGAGGAGAAATCAAACCAAAAGCGCAGAAGCCTTCCTCAACAAGGTTCCCCTATAAGACTTGCAGTGGTTCCAGGCAGCAGAAAACAGGAAATCGATAAAATGCTACCCCCAATGCTCTCTGCGGCCAAAATCCTGAAAAAAGAATACCCTAACCTCCAGATCACTGTATCAAAATATCAGGGCTTCAACAACTCTTATTTCAAACGCAGAATAGATCTCGATTGCATCAACATCTTCCCGGGCTCACTCAGAAATCTACTGGAAAGCTCCGATATCGCCATGGTTACAAGCGGTACAGCTTCCCTTGAAACAGCCCTTATGGGTGTGCCCCATGTTATCGCGTACCGCACATCCACTATAAACTATGAAATCATGAAAAGATTGGTCAAAATTCCACATATCGGATTACCCAATGTGATAGCACGGGAAAAGATTGTACCAGAGCTAATTCAAAGGGATGTAAATCCACAGAGATTAGCCTCTGAAATCAAATCTATTTTGAATTACGAAGAAAAATACAACACTATGGCTCAGAAACTTTATGAACTGAGAACTCTTCTCGGGGAGAGAAATTCATCGCTAAGTTTGGCGCAAATAATCTTCTCATTCTATAAAACTGAAAGTTAATCTGCTTAAATGGACATTATTTTGCCGTAAAATTTGTACTGTCAAATTTTTTTTCTACTTTTCACCAAAAAAATGCAGTAGGTTACTATAAGAGTCGTCGCCGGCTTAGAAAAGGTTACACAATCAGGGCAGGGCACAATGCTAAAAGCAGTACACATGCTTTTATTTCTGATCATCTTCAACGTTGTTTCAAAGCCAGAACACCTGTTCCGAGTAAACAGTTTTTCATTACCCCAGGACTCAGATTCTACTTCTCATAGTTTACTCATAACAAGCACCCCACACCCCCCGACTCGAACAGATCAGATACCAAACAGTCTCAACCCCGGAGAAATCCTTAAAAGAAAAAAGGAAAACGGCACATACACTCTCAAAACCGGGAAAATCGACACCTCCGCCTTTTCCCTCAGCCCAACTATCTACCACTTTGAAATTCCCCGGTGGAGCAGCCTGGCAGAGATAGCCAGGTTTCGGTTTTACCGCTCACCCACCGACAACCAAAACCTCGATACAGAGGTTATCTATTTTGATAATGAACACATATATTCAGTTGATATTTCAACCCTGTATTTTATGAGACGCGGGGAGTGGGAAAGTATCAATGGGACACGGAAGAGTCCAACCGGTTCACTTCACCTCCACTCTACCCCAGCCGGAGCAGATGTTTATTTTTTCGGAGAATTTACCGGATTTCAAACCCCCTGCACCATTGACGGACTCATTGCTGGAAACTATGAAATTGAACTGTTTCTTCCAAACTACCGTTTCATTGGCAGAAATGTTAAAGTCCTCAGAGACACACTAATTAGAACTTCTTTTGAGCTTTTATCAGATTTCGACCCGATACACATAATCGGAGAGAAAACCCATGGTAAGCTCATACTACCTCACCCTCCGGTTAATTCCCCATTTAAGGTAAATGACTCAGTTCTCCACCAACCCGAAATTCTGCTGATGGAAGGTGAACACAGCCTCAAATGGAACGGAGGTAATCTGTACAGGGAAATCGATACGACACTCTTTATTAAGGCAGGTGAACTGCACTATTTTAATGTTCCCTACGAGAGGCTCCATGGCACGATAAACATCAATGCACATCCGGAAGAAATGCTGATTTGTATAGATGGCCGGGATTGCCATACCGGCAACTCTTCTTTTACCCTCCCTACCGGCTTTTATACATTAAGAGCAAGCAAAAGCGGATATCTTGAGGAAAAACGGAAAATTCTTATCAGCCCTGATGTACAAAGCAGGATCTCAGTTATCCTGCAGCCTAACCTTGACAGGGATGGTGACGGGTTCCCTGATTCTATCGACAGATGTCCTGATGTGTACGGGCTTTTTATGGGATGCCCCAGAATGCGTTTTACCGATGCTTTTGCCATAAAACTTGATGAGGTCAGAGAGTATGTACAGAGCGATTCTCTCACCTTTGGAATATCTGTTCTTGGTACGGTTTCCAGATTTCCTGGACAAAAAGAGTTCGCCGATTTCCTCACCTCATTTTCCAGCGGAAGATTTGGTGGAATAAATAACTACAGAGGTCTGAGCTCTCTTAACAAATATCAACTCTCCTGGCGGGGACTTCAGGCTCAACTGGAACTTGGACAATGGGCTTCAGGGCTTCGCTTTAAACGATCAGATACCCTTACTCTTCAAACCAAAAACGATACCTATTACGTTTATCACGATTCACTGAATAACATCGAGCCGGCAATTTATATCCCAAGCACAGCTGTCTCTCTTGGTATGAGATATAAATTTGATAATTTCTCCATCGCCTATTCCCTTGGATATCAGTGGGAAAATATAATTGTCGACCAGCTCATTTCATCATCTGATGGCTCACTTCACGAAGTCCGGTTCAGCAACAACTGGTGGTTCCACCAACTCACACTTACACGTGATCTGGTATCGACTGCAACGATTACCCCCTCTGTTTACTGCCAGATTAAATTTCCGTTTGGCCCTGTTGCCCGAACCCGGTGGTATTCATTACAAACAGGTCTTCAGATAAACTACTCACCCTCATGGTGGAGAGAAAAATGAACAGCAGCAAAACGAGATTCAGAAAATATTTTCTGATTGCCCTGGTTTTATTATTTGTAGGCATCATTAACAGTTGTGGTGGGGGTTTTGGTACTGATTCCCATAACTCGGAAGAATTTTCAGAACCAATATTTGGCACAGACACGTTAAGGTTCCACTATTAAACACTTCTCAGATTATTTCTTTCATCCTGAGCATTACTTATTTTAGACATCTCAGGAGAACGTTACATTGAAAAAAAATATCGATTACTTAAAAGAAAAAAAACGCAAAAATATACCTGTCACTATGCTGACAGCCTACGATTACCCCACTGCGGTATTCGAGGAAGAGGCCGGTGTGGATTGCATTCTTGTGGGTGACAGTGTGGGTACAAATGTTCTTGGCTATTCAAGCGAGCGCGATGTCACTCTCAGTGATATGGTTCACCATCTCAGAGCGGTTTCCCGTGGAGTTAAAGATTCTTTTCTCATTGCAGACCTGCCTTTTGGAACAGCCGACACACTGGATCAGGCCCTGGGCAACTCCAGGCATTTGCTTGACAACGGAGCTGACTGTGTAAAGCTTGAAGGGTGGGCAGAGAAAAAAGCGATCGTGAAGGGCCTTGTGAACGCGGGTGTAAATGTATGTGCCCATATAGGATATAATCCCCAGATTCACGAAGGAAAGCCACGCACCTTTGGTAGAACACCCGACCAGGCTCTTATGCTGCTCAGGAGTTCAATTGAACTTGAACAGGCGGGAGCGAGTCTCATAGTCCTGGAGAAAATTCCTGCAGAAGTGGCGAGAATAATATCGACCACAATCAGTATTCCCACAATCGGCATTGGAAGCGGGGCGGATTGCGATGGTCAGGTCCTGGTAATAGGTGATCTTCTTGGTATGACCCAGCGGGTTTTCAAGCACGCAAAGCCTTATGCCAGCGTGAGAAACGACACCATTACAGGGATAAAAAACTACATCACAGAAACAAAACAGCGTCAGTTTCCCGGAAATGAAAACTGTACCCACCTAACCGCTACAGAGCTTGAAGAGGTCAGGAAATTACTGAAAGAGCACATTCCGGAAGTTCCTTTTGAGTAAATTGCAGCTTTAACACAAAAAAAGGAAAGGCCGGATCTGCTTGAGCATTTCCGGCCTTCATTTTACAAAAGACAAACCCTCTATTTAATCCACTGCTTATTGACATCGGGAATATCATCCAATAATTGTATGGTATGTCTGTTTTTTGGTCTGAGTGTAACATCATCGGGTGAACCCTGTTCCACAATTCTACCATCATGCATAATGAATAATCTGTCACTTACGTAATAAGCCAGTCCTATATCGTGAGTGACAAATACGATTGTCATTTTTAGTTCTTCCTTGAGTTTCATCAGGTAATCAAGGATATTTGCGCGCACACATGCGTCAACCATACTGGTTGGTTCGTCGGCAATAAGCACTTTGGGTTTCAGGGCAAATATTCTGGCCAGAAGCATACGCTGCATCTGTCCACCGGACAATTCAAAGGGGTATTTTCCTTCTATTTCCTTGGGCTTTATGTTTACAGCCAAAAGAGCCTCATCAACCCTGTCCTCTTTTTCCGTATTGGAGATCTTTTCTTTAAAGATACCAAAAGAACTCTTAAGCTGTGAACGGATTGTAAAAAACTGGTTAAAGCAGCTGAATGGGTCCTGATATACAGCCTGTACTTCCCTCCAGTGTCTCTTAAGATCAGCGATCATTCTATTATTGTAAAGAATTTTTCCTTTTGATGGCTTGATGAGGCCAAGCATTGTTTTTGCAAGAACACTCTTACCACAGCCAGATCCTCCCACTATCGAAACAATCTCCTCCTCTTTAATATCGAAAGAGAGATTTTTTATCGCAGTGATCTGTTTTTTCCCATGTCCGAATGTACAAGTGATATTGCTGCCAAGAAAAATATCGGCTTTACCTTTTTTAGTTTTCCCGGTCTCTTCGGCGGTAGCGGCCACAGTAGCAGAAGAGTTGACAATGTTATCATTGGGCATATTGACACCTCACTTGTCTGTCTCCGACAATTCGGATCTCTTGTTTGTTCTTTTTACAGTCATCTTTTGCGACAGGACACCTCTCAGCGAATCTGCACCCGCTGATTGGATTTGCCAGATTGGGCGGAGCACCTTCAATCACCGTGGGTTTTTGTTCCTTCTGTCCTGGTTCAGCACTCAGCGTTGAACTCATCAAAGCCTTGGTGTAAGGATGCCTTCCATCGAAAACGATCTGTTCCGTTGTCCCGAGTTCAACAATCTCACCTGCATACATGATTGCGATCCTGTGAGCGACATGACGAAGCAGAGGAAGTTCATGAGTGATAAACATCATGGTAGAGAAGATCTTTTTATCCAACAGATCAAAGATCATTTTTATTATTCTCTTCTGAGTAGAGACATCGAGTGCAGATGTAGGTTCATCAGCGATAACCATCTTTGGGTTAAGAAGAGTTGAGATGCCGATAACGCACCTCTGCCTCTCTCCTGCTGTTATCTGTATAGGAAAAGAGTTAAGAATGCGTTTAGTATCGAGGCCAATAAGTTCAAACCTTTCAAATACTTTATCATGCAACTCTTTTTTACTTCCCTTAATTCCATGACTCTGAAGAAGATCGAAGGCCAGATTTCTAATTTTACGTGTAGGGTTAAGCGCATTGAATGCACCCTGAGGGATCATGGCAACCTTTTTAGCAAGAACATTCTGCCGCACATCATCAGGAGTTCTGTTCATCAAAGACTCCCCTCCTACCAGCACATCACCCGATGTGGGATAAAGAGGAGGGATAAAAAGTCCCATACATCCACTTACAAGAGTGGTTTTTCCGCAGCCTGATTCTCCTGCAATACCTAATATCTCTCCCTCTTCCATTGAAAAGGAAACCCCTGAAACGGCGTGAATTTTTTTGCCGAATCTGGTTAGATAGTGAAGATGCAGGTCTTTAACTTCAAATACCGACATATTGGCTCCTATTTACGAAGGCGGGGGTTGAAAACACCTTCCATCGAAGTGTTTAATGTGTATAGTGCGAAAACGATTACAGTTATAAGAACTGCTGCTGGCATAAATGCCCACCACGCACCATCAAGCAAAGCATTGTTTGAATTTGCTTCATTTAAGATTATCCCTAAGGAAGTCCCATCAACTGGACCCAAACCTATCATACTGATACTTGCTTCCATTAGTATACCGGTTGCAAGCTGAATAATAAACACCATAAAAACATATGAGAGCAGATATGGTAAGATGTGAACCATCAGGATTTTAAATGTGCCTGCTCCGTTGATTCTGGCCAAAGCTATATGGTCCCTGCTTTTAAGACTTGCAGACTGAGCTCTGACCGATCTGGCCGTCCAGGTCCAGGCTGTTAATCCAATAATAATAGCGATCAGATTGAGTGATCTGCCATCTTCAAGAGCAGAACTAATAAGAAGCAGCACAACAAAAATCGGTATCACTAAAAACAGATTTGTAATCATGTTTATTAAATCATCGATCCATCCGCCGGTAAACCCTGCGTAAACCCCCAGAAGTGTACCTAAGGTGGTGGCAATGATACCAGCAAGAAATCCCACATAAAGAGAAGATCCCAGACCAGAAATGAGCATAGGCAGGACACTTCGGCCAAGGTGGTCGGTTCCCAGTAATGCTTCTGAAGAAGGAGGATTGTACATTCCTCCAACGGTATCATTTATAGCAACTGCATCAATGACCAAATTTCCGATAACGGCAACGAGTATGGTCAGAAGAAACAGACCCGCTCCGAAAACAAATGCTGGTTGTTTAAGTAAATTGCGCAACAGTTTCATAGTTTATGCCCCTGTTCGTCCCGCTTTGACGCGAGGATCGAAAAAACCGATTAATATATCAACAGTGAAGTTTGCAATCAGAACAGTAGTTGCCACAAGAAGAGCTCCACCCTGAATAACGAAAAAATCATTATTCTGCACAGCCTCAAGCAGTGTTGTACCAAGTCCCGGATAGGAGAAAATCATCTCTGTAATGAGTGCACCACCAATCATAACACCAAGATTCAGAGCAAGTCCTGCCAGCTGAGGCAGCATTGCATTTCTGAATATATACATCATGATTTTGCTCTCTTTTATTCCAAGTGATTTGGCATATTTTACATAATCTGTACCAAGCTCATATATACCCATAGAACGCATTCCAATGGCCTGTCCCCCTACAAGAACCGGAAAAATAGACATAAAGGGAAGTATATAATGATAAGCAGCACTTCTTATGAAAGGCCAGTTGAATCCGGGAGTTACCGCCCAGGCATATCCCCCATAAGCAGGGAAGAAATTGAAAACTACAGCAAGCACAAAAACCAGAAGCATACCAAACACAAAAAACGGTGTTGAGGTAGTGAACAGAGAGAGGGGGAAAAACACTTTGTCGAAAATCCCTCTTTTGTACGCAGCCAGAGCTCCCAACATGTTCCCAAGAAACCACCCTATCACTATGGTTGGAAACTGAAGGGCAAGTGTCCAGACAATAGATTCTCTTAATATTTCACTAACAGCTCTGGCCTGACTGATCGAGGTACCTAAATCACCCCTAAACACCATCCCTAAATAGTTGATGTATTGTTCAAACAGGGATTTTCTTACAGGCCTTCCGAATCTCTCACCTTCCCTTGGCTCCTCACGCACCACATTGCCAAGCAGATCAACCTCGACCATCCCAAAATCTTTGAGCAAGTTAGCTTCTCTGTTTGCCACGTCTTCCGGAGATAGTCCACGAGTTGTCTGACTCAATATTATTTCAAATGGATCCTGTCCCAGGCGGGGCAGGAGAAACGTAATTGAGACAGCTACAAAGAAGGTAAGTAAATACCAAAATCCTCTTTGAAGGATATATTTGATAGTAGGAAATTTGTTTAGCATCTACTCTCCTCAGTTAATTGATTGCAATTCCCAAAGCATATCTCTGGCAGCACCAACCGTAGGAGTCTGCGGCGGAGCGTATGGATTTTCGTTTGAAGGAAAATTTTCCCAGTTTGATATGCTAAACTGATAATACTGTTCGGGGCGATAGACAAGTGTAAGCGCTGGCAAGTCATTCATGTAATGTCTGTTGAGCGCTCTGTAAGCTTCTTTTACTTCCTCTTCATCTGTTAAAATCGGTATTAGCTGAATAAGGCTGTCCACAGCTGAGTTGTAATCCTCGGAGTTTGGATTATTATATCTCCCGTAGTTTTCATTCATTCTGGTTCCGATAGGTGCCCAGTCCCTTGAGGACATAACCGCTTCAAAACGTGCCAGAGGATGAGCCGGAGTAAGATCAGCTGCTGGTGTATGCATCACCATATCGAAATCTCCATTGGGCTGAGAAGTCCAGTACGTTGAAGCGTCGATAAACCTTTCACGCACATCGATTCCAACTGCCCTCATATCTCTGACCACCAGCCTCACAATCGCTTCCCAGTCAGACCACCCGGCTGGCGACATGATCTCTACTGTAGGCACACGCTCTCCATCGGCATTTAGCATGTAACTGAGCCTTCCCCTGCTGTCGATTACAGAAGAATACCCTGCATCCTTAAGTATCTGACGAGCCTTATCGGGATCAAACAGACGTCCATATTTCTGAGCATCTTCGGCACAATAATAACGCCCCTCATTTCCAAAAGGCAAAATCAAACCTGGTTGAAGATCTTCACTGTAGCCTGAAACCGCCAGTTCAGCAATATCAGCATAATTGATCGCATGAGCCATGGCTCTCCTGATATTTACATCCGATAGCGGCTCCTTTGTTACATTTAGTACGATCGTAGGAATAGAACCAGCCACATAGTATGGCTCCTCAGGATACCAGGTACGAACACCGTGACGCTCCCTGATCCAGATCCTTGGAATATATGTAGATGTCACATCCATTGTCCCCTGCTGCAAAGCAAGAGCGAAATGTGAATTCCCCTTCAGAATAGGATGAATAATGTATTTTGGGTTAGGTTTTCTTCCATCATACAATGCATCTATACCCCAGTAATCATCACGACGCCTAAGCACAATTCTCTCATTTGTAAAATTGTCAAGAGTATATGGCCCGGAAACAACCGGATCATCACTCATTCTTTCACCCTGCAAGGCTGAAATATCGCCATCCAGCTCCTCCAATCGGGCCTGGATTACATGCTTGGGCACAATCCATACAGACTGCATCATACTCAACACAGCCAAAGGACTAAGCCTTTTGGCATCAGTCATTACAAATTTTACCAGTTCAAAAGAATCACCCTCTTCCTCTATAGTCTCAACCTTTATGTCGGATATATAATCCCAAACGTAAGATGTTGGCAGACCGGCATTTTCCTGACTCAGACCAAATGTAAAAACAACATCTTCAGCGGTTAGCGGCTCTCCGTCACTCCATCTTGCAGCAGGATTCATAATCACAGAGATATGTTCATTTGTCCGCTCATGCAGTGTGGCAAGAAGGGGTTCAAGCTCCCCGGTGAGGATATTATACTTAAGCAAATGTTCATACATGATGTTATTGTTTCCACCAGACAGGATAGGAAACGCAGACCACCACGCAAGAGGATTAAATGTACAGGGGCTCCCCCATTGGGCTCCTCCCACATAAAGTGTCTCATCCCTTTGGTACAAACTGGTTTCTCCACAAGAATTGAGACTGCAAACTATGGCGATAAAAACCAATAACTTAGCCAGTCCTTTCCCCTTCATCTTTTCTCCCCTTTTTTACGATCAAAAACTTTTATCAAAATTACAAAATATTACATGGATTCACCCATGGCAATCAGATAAAGCGGTTAATTTTTACACCATTTTAAATTGAAACAATTTGCACTTTCAAAAGCATACCTCATCAGTCCTAAAAAACTGCTCACTCATTTTATTTAAATATCTTTAGCCAATTTCATCAATTTTTATTTATACTTATCCCTGAGTGATATCACTTTAAAACAATATAAAGGCGGATCATAAATGCAAGGAGAGTTCTCCATGGGTGTAAAAAAACTACTTCACAGTCAATTTCTGTCTATGGTTTTTATAATAATATCAATTTGTTTGAGTTTCGCAAACGCCCACAACCCAGACCCCTCAGACAACAACCTCATATTCACCGCCAATGAGTGGAGAGCCTCAACTGACCCCTATGGATCATCACACCAATATACCGGATCAGATCTAAAGACAGATGGAGTTGTCGGGGTAACTTTCATTATGGCTCCACGGGGAGAACATTGGCCATATGTGGAACTAATCTGTGATGTAGGAAGTAATATACCCGGTACCCGTTCTATAGAGATTGAATATCGCTCAACACACCCTCTGATAACGAAGCTAAGACAATCTGACCTTACCTCCCTGGGCAACGCTCATTATGAATACACTATGCCCAAGTCTGAAAGCTGGAAATCCACAACTGTAGACATTTCCCTGTTCGAGCAGCCTCCGTGGGCCTCGAAGGAAGCCTCTGCTGTTGACCTCAATCTTGAAAAAGTATATCATCTGCATCTTGTTCCCCGGCTAAATACCACAGATGGGGACACCGGGACAATTGAGATTCGAAAGCTCGTTCTTCATGGCCACGAGCCCGATGAACCGGAGCAGATAGACACAACCGGTGCAAGCAGGAATATGCTTTTTTATTCAGAAGGATGGAGAGTTCAGGTGGACAGAGTTGGTTCCGCTTATGATTTCAATCAGATTCTCGAGGACAGTACTGCAAATGTCACTTTCTATATCGCACAGCGAGAACAGGGTGGCTCCAGACCCTACGGAGACCTTATTTGCCAGATTGGCAGAAACCTTGAAGGCGTACGCGGAATGCAGATAACCTATAAATGTCAAAAACCCCTCGAGATTGTGCTGATTCAAACTGATTTTGGTTACTCGGGTGACCAATCCTACGCATATTACAGAACCACCCTGCCCTCGGCCTCAGACTGGAGCACACGACAGATAAACATCTCCAGGTTCAAACAACCAAACTGGGCAAGCCCAACTGCATCTCAGACCCCGCTAAAACTTGAAAACGTGTCTGAAATTGCATTTTCACCGGAAGTAAACGTCACTGCCGGAGATACTGTCACACTCGAAGTGAAGAGCCTGATACTTTTCGGCTACGAAAATACTGGCGTAATTACCCCCCGACACTCCAATGTTTATGAAACAATAAGAACACATTACAACAACACCATTTCCATACGCGCAGAAAATAACAACCCTGTAAATCTGCAACTTTACTCTTTAGACGGCAAAATTATAATGTATAGAAGATTCAGCCCAACACCGGAAGGTTATATACATGTTCCACTGACAGGCATTCCAGCAGGAACGTACCTGTACCAGACAAAATCGGGTAAAGATTCCCGTAGAGGGAAGTTTGTGATTACACCTTAACCAGAAGTCTTTTCCGATCTGTTTGCAAGCACAATTTGCCACATTTCCTAAGAGACTATCACTTTTCTGTGCAATTGAGCTGTAAAAAACATAAATTATCCTAAAGGTTATTATTTCCACTACTTGAAAGGGGTTATTTTCATGTCCATTTTAAGAAATATTGCATTTGCTACCATATTCAGTGCAATTTCATTTGGTCCAACATTCGCCGCAGAGATCGCAAATCCAGAGAGTGCAAGCGACAATCTTATCCGGACTGCTCTATGGAGAGCCACTACAGATGATCTTGGTTCATCCTTCCAAACAGGTGAAGAACTCATTGAGGAAGGTATAGCTAAAGTAACATTTACCATCGCGGTCAAGGAGGAAGAGGACGAGTGGCCCTATGTTGAGCTGATCTGTGAAACCGGAATGGATCTTTCAGAAGTTCAGGGCATGGAAATTGTATATCGCTGCACCAGCCCGCTTATCATCAAACTGTCCCAATCAGATTTCGGCTATGAAGGTAATCAAACATACTCTCACTACGAATACACCGCACCTGCTTCAGAAGAGTGGAATACTGTTCAGATAAGCATTTCTGATTTTACACAGCCAGACTGGGCACCTGAAGACTCAAGAGCAATCCCCCTCAAGATGGAAAATGTACCCGACATCTATCTGGTACCTGCACTTGATTACACAACCGGAGAATCCGGAACAGTGGAAGTTAAAAGCCTGTTGCTTTACGGAGCAAAATAAGTCTGACCCAAACGAGAGATCAGACCCGAACAGAGGCCGGCAGAGCAGGGATCACCCCCAAATCACTCTGCCGGCCTATCTTTTCTGCGGATTGCCAGCATGGTAATATCATCGTAGGGCACCGCATTGGAACCATGTTCTTCAAGTGCATCCCTGACAAGTTCGATGATTTGCTGTGAGGAATCAAAGCGCCTGCAGAGCAAATCTGACAGTTTTTCCCTTGTAAAAAACTCCCCGTCAGTATTCCTTGCTTCGGTTACACCATCAGTATACAGCAAAACAGTTTCACCCGGTTTAAGGGTGAATCTCTCCTGTATAAATTCCAATCCCTCACCTATCCCTACAGCGGGCCCTGTTGGCTCAAGCCACTTTCTGACTCTTCCATCATTACTGAGCAGGGCTGCAGGATTATGACCTGCATTAATATAGGTAAGCTCCCCGGTGCAGGGATCAACCAGCGCAAAAAACATGGTCGCATACATCAGACGGCTTTTTCTGCTGCGGTGATGACTTATAATGTAGCGGTTCGCAAACTGAACAGCATAAAGAGGGTCAACAGATTTCTCCAGGGATTGCTCTGTGAATGCTCTTACCAATGTCCGTATGAGTGACATAAACAATGCCGCGCCCACGTCCTTACCGGAGACATCGGCAATGATGTAGGCAACTCTGCCATCCTCAAGTGTGAAAGCATCGTAAAAATCCCCCGAGACCTCACGGGCAGGAAGAAAAAGCGCATTGGATTCCCACCCCTGATGAACCGGCAGGGTTTCGGGAAGAAAGCTTGACTGTATTTTTCTTCCAAGTTCAAGCTCCCGCTTTATGGCCTCAAGATATTTACGCTCCTGTTCCCGTAGTATGTTGAGCTGTTTATTTGTCTTCTCCAGTGCAATAGCCTGATCCTGTACTTTCTGCATGAGAAGAGCACCCTGAATCGCGCCACTTAGATGCTGACTGAGCAGATTGTACACATACGTCTTACACTTACCGGGCTTAAACAATATAAACCCAAGCTGTTCCTCTTTAAAATAGAGCGGTAAAACGATGAGCTGCCAATTGAGTTGAAGTGTTTCCACCCCTCCGGGAATAAGATCTTTGCTTTCAAACACAGCATCCCCGGGAAGTCGGTCTCTCTTTCCGTTCTTAAGATTGAGAATAAGCCTCGAGGTTTTATAATCCCCACTATCCGGTTGATATAATGATAAAAAGATATCCTCTATACCTAAAGATGCAACCACCCGCTCAATGGTATCCAATAAAGAAGGTATATTGAATGAGTTTGCAATGGAGATTCCGACCGTGCGCAACAGCGCGGCCTGCTGCTCTTCAACAAGCCTTTTGTGCGCCTGAACACGAACAGTAGCTGCAGAAAAGAGACTGTACCCATCATGAAGCAACTTATCAGCAAGGTCCTGCGCCGGAAAAGGTATACCTGCAGCATAGTGGCTGATAAGGGTCAAAATCTTCTGCCATTGAAGAATATCCTCCCCGGAGAGAACAATACCTTTTATCATCCAGTTTAACCAGGGCAGAAATACACTTTTCTGCCTGCCTTCAAGTTCATCAAAAAAAAGTTCCCCGAGCCTGATAACCTCCTCTTCAGTGACACTTCCGCTTATCTCTTCTTTTGATTCCCTTACAGCTTTGCAAAATGCCTCACACCGCTCTTTATAACTCTCCCACCCATCTTTTTTTGTGGCATCCCCGGACACATTTTCCACAGATGTGCTCAGTGCATGCTGAGGATTAATAAAACACCCGCAGGACTGTCTGATTACCGGCACCGCGTTAAGAACAGTTCTCATTGGAACCTCTCTGCCCTTCATCATGGCAATAAGGATGCTCACTGCAGTACTTCCAATCTCGTAAAAAGGCTGCCGGACGGTTGTGAGTGGCGGGGTAGTCAGTTCGCTCTCCTCAATACCATCAAAACCTGACACCGCAACATCCTCTGGTATACTGAGCCCCTGTTCTCTGAGTGCTTTTATGGCACCTATCGCAGTTTCATCATCAGCGGCAATTATCGCATCAAAGGAAAGGCCAATATCAAGAAACTCCTTTGTGGCGAGATACCCTCCTTCCCTGGAGTAGTTGCCATATTTTATTCTCTCATCCCCATATTCCAACCCATACTTTTTCATAAATTTCCTGAAACCGGCCAGCCTCTGATCAGCATCGATGTTTCCCTCTGTGCCTCCGATGAAAACATATTTTCTGAATCCGTGTACATCATGGAAATGGGATAGAATACTGCGAACACCAGATTCGTTATCCAGAATAACAGAAGGTATGTCATCGATTGCGGGAGTAAGGGTAACGATGGGAATGTCTCTGAATTGGTGCAGAAATTCCAAGAAAACTTCATCAGAGATGTAATCCCGGATAGTCCCGGACATGATCAGCCCATCGATTTTTGAGATATCCACATGCTGGTATATCAAATTTACCTGATGTTCATAGGGATTTTCCGGCGATACAGAAAGACTCCCCCCTTCGTAGCACACCAGATTATATCCATTTTGTCTGACTGAATCAGAGATACCTGGCCAGATGCGTGAATAGTATGACTCCGCCAACCCTTCAAGGAACAGGCAGATAGTCTTTTGTGAATCTCGGTTCATTTTTTCTCCGGGAACAAGTCTGTTTTGCTGACAGGAAGTAAAACGTTTAAAACCTCAGGGTTATTGTGGTTAAGAATAAGGGTGTTCCGACAGCAGTATACCATTACATATTAGATAATAAACGATATTTATTGTAAGAAGGTTACCGTTTTTTTTAATTATTATAAACAGGTGTAAAATATAGATTTAGAACAGGGAGATCAGAAAAATAGTTATGTCTGATATGGAAAAAAAATGTCCAAAGTGGTTTGAGGCGAATATATATATTATACTTTTATAAGCGATTAAACGCTTTTATACTGAATAAGCATTTTAGTAAGAATATTTGAGATGTACTATCTTATCAAAATTGAGTCATTATCTTATCTAAATCAGGTTCTCTCAAAGGTATTTCTGGTTTTTTGTAGAAATACACATATATTTAGAACAAACGATTCCAAACAAAAAATTTTCACCGTGATGAATCAGAGAGGAGGGTAGAAGCTGCATTAAAACTACTTTTCTTAAGGTAATTAAACTGAAGCGGAAAAACTAAACCATAAAACATGAACGGTTTTTAATATGGAGGTCCGTTTGATTAAACATTTTCATCGCTTAACAGGCATAAAATCTGTTGCGATTGCACTGGGAACCGCAGTATTGTTCTCTGCCTCCGCGCAGAACCAATACGACTCAGAGCGAATCGACTCACTTGAAAGATCAATGGAGAGGCTGGAGCCCAAAGTGCTTTCCACGCTCATGTCCCGTGCATCCAGCCCCATACAGTTCAGCGGGGAACTGCGGTCAATAATGCAATTCCACAATTTCACCGTCACCCCCGATTTCCTTGAGCAGGACAGAAGTTACCTTGCATCCAACTGGGGAAGCAGTGACAATCTCATTCGGCTTACAATGCAGGTGAACCCCAATCGCCACACAGAACTATACTCTACACTTGCCTTCAATCACTCCCTTACGGGAAATAGCTTTGGGCAAAGAAGCGGAGATGGGTTCCGTCCAGCGCATTCAGGAGCGATTCAGGGTCTCGACCTTTACGAAGGTCTAAACGCAGGCATGAATGTGAGCACACCGTGGGCAAACTTTGAACTGGAAATGGGTGCCGTCCACTGGACAGAGGCTTCACCACTGACGATCTGGAAAATCCCATCCCGCCCGTCAGCATGGGACTGGCTCATTTATGAGCAAGAGATGCCGATCTCCAGATACTATGAATACACAATGGCAACCGGGCAGGGTGAAGGGCGTACTGCCTGGAACAAAAAGGCATTCAGCGGAATCAATTTCAGCAGCAATAACCTTCCGGGGAATTTTGATTTCAATTTTGTTTATGGAGCATTTGAATCATTTGACAACATTGAACCTGAGAAACTGGATCTGACAGGTGCCCTCGGCTATTCAGGGGATTTCCCGGAAGAGACAAAAGGTAAAGGTATAGGGGACAGCTACAGAAGAGTACTCCACACCCGCTTGGCAGCACAGAGACTGGTTGGTGATTTTACTCCCGCTTTTAACTTCTACAGACTTCGCGTCAGGGATGATATTATCCACGCCTATACTCACTATGAAGATCCTGAATGGGGAGGCGATCCGGCCAATGTGTTAAAAAGCCATTTTGGCGTTGGCCAGTCAAAACGAGACGGATCAGTTATAGACAGAGGTTTTTACAAAGAAACCAACGTTTTTTCCGTTGATGTGAGACGCCAGAGAGGCGATAATATCGATATCCATATGGATTTGGGCCTGAGTATGGTCGATACAAACTGGATGATTTTTGACGTTGAGGGTGATGGAGAATTCTCAAAGAAGGAAGTAAGCTCTTCATCTCCGGGTTTTGCATTGTATGCGATGATAGACAATGACAGATTTCTTCCACTTGTTGCTGAGCTGATCTTTGTAACTGAAGACTTCTACTCACCACACTCATTTGCAAACCCGATCGATGGATTTTTTCCGTTCGGAGCAAATTTTGCAGATCCCGGTAAATTTATTTCTGACGGATACGCACGCAACATGGCTGGTGCACAGCTTACATATGCACCGGAACTGCGTGGATTTGGTCATCTGAGATTTAAGTACGGCCAGCATTTCCAGCTCCAGCCCGGACGAGATCTTATCTATTTTCCCTACAGACTCAACGGTAGAGATTTCAACTCAATCAACAGAACTTCCTATAATCTGTATGGGGACGGACTGCTTGATTTCTCTTTGAGTAACAACTACACCAGCCGCCTTGGAGACCAGAGTTTTCAGGAAATGTCTTACAGCAAAAATAACGGAGAGGGAGCGTTACATCCTGCCGGACCTTTTGCCGGTGGTATCAGAGCCGATTACCTCTCTGCTTTTGAAGCATTTGCCGCTTACGATAATGAGCTGCAGGCAAGAGCCAATAATCATGACCACAACCAAAGGGAATATCTCTGCCTTGAAGAAGAGGTTACGGTAACAATTCCTGTATTCGCAGAAGATGGAAGTGTTACAGGAGATGACACCACACTGACAAGTTCTTCAAGCTTTATTCCAGTAAACCGAAAATTCACTTTCAATTTTGAAACTGAATTTGGTTACGATATCAGCCAGATTGTTGGTTACAACAATGCACTCTATATCAACGGCCATGCTGCGATTAACGGTGTATCTCGCTCATTCATGCCCCTGGCTTTCAGCGATGAGGCAGAGGATATGCTGCTTTGGGGACTTTATCTGAGATTTGAACCAGCTATTGCACTGAGAGACAATTTCTACGTGGTTGGTATTGCAGGCTATGAAAACTGGCGTTCTCAGAAAGCATGGATGGAATTGGGAGGCAGGGCAATACAGGTTCCCATCAACAAAACAGATATTGCTTTCGGTGCTGGTTTTGACTGGGATATTGTGCCAAGAGTTGGTCTGCACTGCCGCTTCAAATGGATGAGGCACACAGACAAACTCACCGATGAGGCAAAAATTCTCCACTCAAGCAATTCATGGCAGACTCCGATCTTAACTGCAGAGGTAAAAGCATGGTTCTAAAAAACAACATCAGAAAAAAACTATACAAATATCATAAACCCGGGAAAGAAAGGCTTAACATTATGAGAAAATCTCTCATTACCGCTCTGGCCCTCTGTTTGAGTGCAAACACATGGGCAGCGAACGATGATCTTACCGCACGCGTGGACGAGCTTGAAAGCGGGTTCAATCAGATCCTGTCTAAAGCTGGAATCCACTTCGGCGGAGAATTCCGCTCCCAAATGCTTGGCTCAAGAGCAGGTGGGGATATTTTTTCTGAAAACAAAAAATCCCATGAATCAGTGGAATTTACCTCCGTTGACATTGATATCAATGCAAGACCAAACGAAGCTTTTGGTGCAAGAGCAATGTTTCGCATGCATTATGACTGGAGAAACCTCTTCACCGGTTTCTACAACCCGCTCTATACCCGTTGGCTTAGCCTCGATGGTACCATAAGCGACATATACAACTACAGCCTCGGTGATTACAGCAAAAGAATAAGCCCCCTCACCGTGTGGAACCCGGAAATTGAGATTATGTTTGAGCCGGAAATATTCGCCAGACAGCGCAGAACCGCTATGGGTGAAAAATTCCTCAGCAACAACAACAGAATCCTTCAGGGTGGGGATCTCACCATGGATGCGGCTCTCAGACCAATTGTCGATCAGTTCCATTTCAGTCTATACGGGGCACGTCTGCGTTCTTCCGGAACCGGCGACGAACCCGGTGGTGTGCTTCCGGAAGGAACAGTTGCTGATATGGATGCATTTTTCGTAGGTACCAATCTGGATTTAGAGGTTATGCCCGGTGCAAGAGCAGCCCTGACTTACCAGAGAATTTTTGACAATGAATACAGCTATAACGGAGACCTTGACCCTCAGATCACACCTGTACAGGATACACGGCTTCTTTCAGGAAGACTGATGCTTGACAACAACCTGTTCATGCCAACCGATCTGATAAACATAGGTCTGGATGCTGAAATGGCACTCTCTTTTGATGAAAGATATGACGAGACTGTCAATGGTTTAGCATTCAACAGTGATATTTTCGCCAGATACAATATCGATAACGCCAACAGAGTCAGACTCACCGCCGGGTTCATGCATAATGACCGGTACTTCCGTAATGAGCTTGCCCAGAGTCCAAGCTATATCGGCGGTGACCGTATCATGAATACTGAAAATGACGGTACCACACCCGATGGCATCTCTGTACACAATGTGTTTGACAGAATGTACAGAAACGTATTTCGTTTTGCTCCCTCAGGCCAGGCGACCGGATGGTCCCGTGCACCACAGCAGAAACTTGCCTACACAAATGCAACCCTTTCAATGGATGATTCACGGGTTGATGGTTTTATCGATGAGAGATTGCAGCTTGTACTTCCTTTCGGACTTGCAACTCCAAACCGTTCAGGGCTGACTGCATCTGTCGATGGCTCACTTCTTAACCGCGGCATTCAGATTGGAGCAAATCTCTATGCGCTTAAAGAAGCCAACCATCTGCCAGCTATCGACAATGAAGGTAACGCTATTGATATGCCTCTTGCAGATTTCTTCCAGATCGGTTTCGGTGCACGCACTGACCTCTCCAGAATGGTTGATTTTTTAAGCAACTCACTTGTCCTGAGCTTCTCGGGTGAAATGTCCAGCTACTCAAGAGAAGGTATCAGAAACTACTCGGCTCAAAACCGTGACAATATGCTTATGAGCATGGGAGGTGAGTGGAATTTCTACAGAAGATACTCTGTACTTGGAGGATTCCAGTATCTTTCCTCTGAATATGACTACTCTGCTCATGGGAATATGACCGAATTACATTCTCAGCTTTCATTCGGTCTGAGCTATGGCATAAATGAAGGCTCTGCAGTTTACCTGCTGTTTTCAAGACTCTCAACTGAGTATGAATACACATCAGCAAACAATGTTTACCAGAATCCTAAAGCTACAATGACTCAGCCAGAACTTTTCCTTACAGTTACATTCTAAAGAAAGGACTATAATAGACATGAACAAAATTTTGACTTATTCAGTAACTTTAGTCGCATCCGCACTCATAGCAGGGTGCGGAGTTCAGCTTCAGTCTGTTTCATCCGGAGCAGCCGAAGGCAGCAGTACCCGTGAAACCAGTGAATCCGCCGCTTCTGCTCAGAGCAACGTTGTATACCGTTTTTTCGATGACGACTATGTAGCCGGCGGATACTCATACGCCTATCCTGAGGGTCAGTCAAATGCGTGGATTACTGAAGATCAGTTTAAACTGGGTGAAGTATCAGTTCAGATGGACCTTGTGCCTACAGACTGGTCCGGTGGAGCCATCTGTCTGTGGAACATGTCATACAACCTGACACCCTACTACGAAACCGGTGCACTTCAGTTCTGGATCAAGGGTAAAAATGGTGGTGAAGTGTTTAACATCCAGCTCCTTGATGCAGAAAGCCCAACTGGAAACAACACCGCAGTAGCTGTTCCATCTACAAATTATGGCGAGCTCGCCACCGAATGGCAACAGTTCACAATACCTCTGAGAGATTTCGGCCCCCGCGGCTCATACTGGGACGCAAGAAAAGGTGTAGAAGTGAATGAAGCATTCAAGTGGGATGAGGTCATGGGCTTCCGTATCACTATCGACCAAAACGCAAACCGCGAATTCACTATCTGGGTTGATGACATCAACATCGTAAGCAATGCAGTGGAAGCCGTCGCACAGGAAGAATCAACTACACCGGAATTCTGGGATGAGATTGAAGAAACCCTCCCTGTTATTCCTGTTGAATCAAAGCCTGCTGTTAATGTGCTTGCTGAGATTATTCCAGGCGATGTACCTGCCGGTGGCTGGGCTTATGAATATGGTGGAATGTCAGCATACGCTGTTCAGAATACAGAAGATTACAAATCTGTTTTTGCCAGCTACCTTGACAACAGCGACTTCTCTGGGGTTACCGTTTCACTGGGAATGGGAACAAATCTTGATCTCACTGAAGCACGTTCAATTGAGAACAGTGCCATTGCTTTCTGGGGTAAGGCTGCCGAAGGCTTAAGAAACGTGCATTTTGGTATCGGTGATGATGAATCAAACGGACAGAAAGTAATGACAAGGGTTAACCTTGCAAATTACGGTATCAGTTCTGAATGGACTTACTTTGTCATTCCATTGAGTGATTTTCCTGAAACAGGAACCTATTGGGATGCTGACAATGGAGTGGAAGTACCGGCTGATATGGATTGGGAAAATATGAACGAGTTCAGATTTTCTGTGAATGTAGGCGAAAACCGTATGCCAAGCGGAGATCCTGCTTCTTTTTACATTCACGACATGGCTGTAATCACGTTAGACTAATTCCTGATTGGCGCCACAATTTCAAAAGGGCATCTCAACTGAGATGCCTTTTTTTTTGCTAAGCCTACTATACAGATTGTCTCCACAACAGCACTTGACCGGGATTGTTCTTCAGATTTAATCGTAAGTAATCCCGCTCAGATTAATCGTGTCGCATCACCCCCTAATTTCATTGCAGTGGAGTTTTGAAGTAAAATCCACCCTGGAATGATGCACCCAACGATTTAGAGGCAATTCTGCCTTCACTCCAGCCCCTAATCCTCTGGAGCTTATGAGGTTATCAGCACGATAGCGAAGTTTCCCCCAATAAAGGAGCGTTTTCTCTTGCCTGATAGTGAAAGCAACCATTATTTTTATCTGCGGATAAGTGTGTGCGGTTAAAAAAGTATATACGATTTACTGCTATGCCGGTAAAGCAATTGGCCGTATGCTTTACCGGTTTTTTTTGGGAAAAATCAAGATATTTCACAGTAGAAAGGTTGATCTGTATGCTGGTTTCAACCTGGATTCTCATTAACAACTTTAAAGGGGTACTATGAATTCAATCAACATGAAAACTGATTGGCAAAAATTGAACCTATCTGAACCCATCGTGGACATCCTCAGCAACTGTCGCAGCCTTACATTTCCATCATCCCGTACAGAACTGGTGGATATGGCTTTGGGTGGCCCTGGCAATAAAACATTTGATGTAGTTTACGATGTCAAAGATAAGGGTGAAGTGTGTGAAGCCAGCATTGCAAAGTGTAAAAACGGAGTAGCGGTAAATTACAAGGAACCATACATGCGACGCAGAGATCCGGAATGTATGGTGGTTGGTGACGCCAACCCTTCAGACAAGGAACGTTTCGAGAAAAGATTCGGATATAGCTTTGACCCTCTGCGCGAGGAAACTTTCGAATGGCTCAAATCACAGGACCTTTCAGTTACAGCCTTTTATCTTGGCCATGGCGAACATTACGGCGCAATTATGATTGCCCCCAAAAATGCGGGCTTTTTCATTGCAGGCCTTGCGGATCTTCAGGGTATGATCAATCCCGAAGAGATCCCGGCGGATTTCAACCTGCGCTGCACCCTTTATATCGCTCCTCCTTACCGTCACACTCACTTCTCCGGTAAGCAGGTTGTGGTACACAATCGTCTCGATGAAGTTCATGAGATTTTCTCCTACAATCTCTATCCGGGTCCCAGTGCCAAAAAAGGTGTATACGGAGCGCTGCTCACTATCGGTGAAAGCGAAGAGTGGCTCACTCTTCACGCCAGTACAGTGCAGGTAGTAACTCCTTACGACAATACTACAACAATTATGCACGAAGGAGCCAGTGGTAGCGGTAAAAGCGAAATGCTTGAGCATGCACACCGCGAAGATGACGGCCGTCTTCTGCTTGGAGAAAATGTCATAAACAATGAAAAACTCCATATCACACTCAATCAGACCTGTTTACTCCAGCCAGTTACCGATGATATGGCTATGTGTCCACAGGCTGCACAGAATGACAGCGGGTATATCGTTGCATGTGATGCTGAAGAGGCATGGTTTGTAAGACTGAACCATATCACAAAATACGGAACAGATCCAAATCTGGAAAGAGTTACCCTGCATCCCAAAGAACCACTTATTTTCCTTAGCTTAAATGGTGTTCCTGACTCAAGTGTACTTATCTGGGATCACATTCATGATTCACCAGGTGTACCTTGTCCTAACCCAAGAGTGATTCTTCCAAGAAGAGTAGTTCCTGACAGTGCAGAAGGAATGGTGGAGATCAACATAAGAAATTTTGGAATCCGCACTCCTCCCTGCACCAAAGAGAACCCCTCTTATGGTATTGTGGGAATGCTTCACGTGCTGCCTCCGGCACTTGCCTGGCTGTGGCGACTGGTTTCTCCCAGAGGTTTCGATAATCCAAGTATTACCGAAAATGCAGCCATGACCAGTGAGGGTGTGGGATCGTACTGGCCTTTCGCAACAGGAAGATATGTAAATCATGCGAATCTTCTGCTCAGACAAATCCAGAAATACCCTGCTGTTGGATATACTCTTACTCCAAACCAGCATATCGGAGCCTACAAGGTCTCTTTCATGCCTCAGTGGGTATCAAGAGAATATCTGGCCAGAAGAGGTATCGCCAAGTTCAGACCTGAACAGCTTATTGCTGCAAGAAGTTCTATTCTGGGTTACACTCTTCAGTCTATGCAGGTTGAAGGTGTTCCAATTCCTCACGATTTCCTCAGAGTCAATGAGCAGCCAGAAGTAGGACCGGAAGGTTATGATCAGGGAGCTGAAATTCTGAGAAATTTCTTTATTGCAGAGCTGAAGAAATTCCAGAAGGATGACCTTGATGACCTTGGCAAAAAGATCATTGAGTGCTGCATGGACAATGGAACCATTGCAGATTACGAAAACCTGATGTAAAAACAACTACAACGGGTATACCACTCAGGGCGGGGTTTATTTAACCCCGCCCTTTTCTTATCCCTGACTATCTTCTGCTCCGCTGATTAAATTACAGACTCTTGTTGTTACCACTTTCCCTCTATCGTCCACTCCGATCTGCAGCTCATAATAGAATTTTGGTGATCTTTTCTGGTTTATTTCAATAAAAAACCTATTAATACTCACAAATCGCAGAGGAATCTATTTATATTTATTAATCAGGTGTACATAACTTTTGTTCATCTCTTAGAAATATCGTTCTTCAGGATTGTTTTCATCGATGAATAATTCTCACAAGCCTTCAGTTTATGACATAATCATTATAGGTGCAGGACCGGCAGGACTGAAAGCCGGCTTAACCGTAACAGAAAATTCCGGATTAAAGGTTTTGGTAACCGATAAGATTGTGCCATGGGACAAACCGATTCCATGTGCCGAAGGAGTTGGGAGGCTGGGCCTTGAAAGATCCCTCGAAGTGCGCCCGGCCTGGATAAGACAGGTCATAAGCAAAGCTTGTTTCCATGCTCCCAATAACACCACTGTTACCTATCAGGATAAAAATAAGGGATACATAATCGACCGTGCACGGATGCAAAAAGACCTTTATGAGACGATCAGTTCAAGGGGCGGGGAGTTTATCTTTGGCAAAAAAGTCATCGGTGTGGAATCATCTCTAAACGGGCACCGTCTTATACACTTTGATGACACAACGAGTTTAAAAGCCCGGGTAGTTATTGATGCATCCGGCCCTGTGGGATTGCTGGGAAGAAAAGAGCAGATTTGCTGGAAACCATATGATCTTGAGTCTGCATGCTTTGTAGTTGCAGAAAATGTAGATATACCACAGGATACAGTACATATTCAGGCCGGCAGCTCAATTGCCCCCGGAGGTTATGCCTGGATTTTTCCAAGGGGTGAAAACAGAGCTAATATTGGGGTTGTGGTTGGAGGGAAATTCAGAAATGGTGTGAATATCAGAGATCTGCTGGACCAACATCTAAAGACCAATTTTCCTGATGCCAAAGTGATTACAACCTTTGCAGGGTCAATCTCCTGTGGATACCAAAGGAAAACAATCGCTCTGCCCGGTTTTATTAAAGCGGGAGATGCTGCAAGTGCAGTCAATCCGATCTCAAGGGCGGGTATTTCCGAGGCACTTCTTTCCGGTGACCTGGCTGGTACCAGCGCGATAGAGATGCTTAAAACCTCTCAAGAAAATAAGCAGAGGCAAATCTGTAGAAAATATGAGAAAATGTGGTACAAAGAACTTGGCCGCAGACACCTTAAACTTGCCAAAGTAAAAGCTTCCCTCTACTCTGTTCCCGATGAGGATTACAACAAAGCAGCTGCCACACTGCAATCTCTCTCATTGGAGGAAATTACCATGTCAAAAATCTTCAAGGTAAGCCTTGGAAGATTCCCCAGACTGGTGTGGGCACTTCGACATTTGATGTAATAATTTTCTTTATTTAATGCGTATTAAGATCAATCATTGTAAACTAAAAGAGCACATAATTCACAGTAGTACCCCATTTTCACTGCAGGATAGCCCATGTCGACAGCCCTGATACATGAATGGCTTGTTACATTAGCAGGTGCAGAGAGCGTTCTTCAATCGATTCACTCCCTTTATCCCGGGAAGATTTATACTCTTTTCCACAACTCCAGGGAGTTGAAAGGATCGATTTTTGACGGGGTTCCGATTCAAACCTCTTTTTTACAGAAACTACCTTTCAGCCGTAAGCACCGCCTTTTTCTGCCTCTGTTCCCCATGGCTATTGAGCAGTTTGACCTAAGGGATCATAACCTCATTATATCCTCATCCTATGCGGTAGCCAAAGGGGTTCTCAATTCTTCCGACCAGCTGCATATCTGTTATTGTCACTCCCCTATGAGATATATCTGGGATCTTACGTTCGAATATCTCGAAGCAGAGGGGCTGACCCGGGGGATGAAAAGTTTCATTATCAGAAGCATGATGCATTACATCCGGATCTGGGACCAGGTCTCATCCAACCGTGTCAACGAGTTCGTTACCAATTCTAATTATATCGCAAACAGAATAAAAAAGTGCTACAACAGAAGAGCAAAAGTTATCTACCCGCCGGTTGATATTGAAAGATTCTCTGTAAGCCCAAGTAAGGATAACTATTTCATTACGGTATCACGTTTGGTCCCCTATAAAAGAGTTGACCTTATTATTGAAGCATTCAAAAAACTCAAACTTCCCCTGTTGATTGTAGGAGACGGACCATCCCGCTCGCAGCTGGAGAAAATATCTGATTCAAATATTGAATTTACCGGATATGTAACACCGACAAGGCTTGAAAACCTGCTCAGCAGAGCAAGAGCATTTGTGTTTTGTGCTGAAGAGGATTTTGGGGTGGCGAATGTGGAAGCTCAGGCATGTGGTGTTCCGGTAATTGCCTTTGGCAGAGGTGGTGCGCTGGAAACGGTTATCGACAAAAAAACCGGGTTGTTTTTCTACAAGCGCTCAGTTGATTCACTTATGGAAAAAATCAAGGAATTTATCCGTACGGAAGACAATTTCGATCCTCTGAAGATCAGAGAAAATGCAGAACGGTTTCCCAGATCAAGATTCGAGAGCGAATTCAAAAAATTTGTCGATGAGGCCTGGGAGCGGTTCCCTTACAAGTAGTATACACCCGCAGGATATCATTCTCTCAGCAATTGCTATATCTATCCCACCCCGAGATCTATTTGCATAGATAAAAATATTCAGATTGTATAAACGTATTAAAAACAGAAGAGTTTATGAATTACTCTTTTAACCTTAAAAAGAACAACATTCTGATGCAGGATAATTTTAGCTTTTCACAACTGTGGAGACTAAAATTCAGGAGGTAGTATGAATGCCATGAAAACGACCGTACTTCTTGCAACTCTAACCGGTATGCTGATATTGTTCGGTCATATGATGGGAGGCCATCAGGGTGCAACAATGGCACTGCTTTTTGCAGGTGTAATGAATTTTGTCAGCTTTTGGTATTCCGATAAAATCGTTCTCAAAATGTACAGAGCTCAGGAAATCGGCCCTCGGGATGTCCCGCAGCTGTATAATATCGTAAAAAACCTTGCAGAAAAAAACAACATGCCTATGCCCAGGGTTTATGTAATAAACTCCGAATCACCCAATGCTTTTGCAACCGGCAGAAGTCCCAGACACGCTTCGGTTGCTGCAACCGTAGGCATAATGAGACTATTGAACAACGACGAGCTTGAGGGAGTAATGGCCCACGAGCTTGCGCATGTTAAAAATCGGGACACTCTTATAAGTACAGTTGCTGCTACTATTGCCGGAGCCATCACCTGGATAGCAATGATGATTCGCTGGGGTGCGATGTTTGGAGGTGGAATGCGCGGTGGCAATAATCGTAACAATGCTCTGGGAAGCCTTGCTCTTGCCATTTTGGCCCCCATTGCTGCGATGTTTATTCAAATGGCGATTTCACGTTCAAGAGAGTTTTCAGCTGATGCTACGGGGGCAAAGATCTGTGGGAAGCCTCTGGCTCTCGCAAACGCCCTGACCAAATTACAACAAGCCTCTCAGGTAAGACCTATGAGAGGCGGCAGCCCGTCTACAGCACATATGTTTATCGTGAACCCCTTCAAGGGGGGGATCGGTTCCCTGTTCAGTACACACCCTCCAATGGAAGAGCGTGTGCAGAAACTTCAACAGCTATCACGGATGATGCCTTAACATAAAGCCCTCCTCGAAAAACGGGTGGATCTCGCAAGAGTCCACCTGTTTTTTTTTCTAGAAAACTCCCCGGGAAGAAGCTGTATCATAAATAGTCCTGTACTTCTCTATAGCCTGATCCCAGGAGAAGAGTTCAAGGCTCTTCAGACCGTTATAAATCATCTTACCATAACTTTCTTTGTCAGAATACAGATCTAATGCGGTGATAAGAGATTTCTCCGCAGCGTTTATCATCGACCTGTAGAATTTGTTCTTGATTCTATCCCCCGGAGCAAGTTTTAAGCATTCGACCCACCCCTGTCCAGCTGTTTTTTCATCACATTTTTCACGATACAATATTCCGGTAGCATTGTCGATAGATCCACTGAAATCAAACAAAGATTTATAAAACCGGGGAACATGTATGCCATTATATGGATTTACCTGAACCCAAAGCCCTCCGGTAGCTCTTGCCAAAACCGGTGTGCCGTGTAGAAATCCCTCGGTCGCAGCTCCAAACGGTTCATAAAATGAGGGCATTACGAGAAAACTGGCCCCCTTGAGGATAGCTCTGTAGTTCTCGGTGGGAACCCTGAATGGCCAGATTGTGATATCACCCTCAAGTTTTTTCTGTATCTTCTCAAAAAGCGCCAGTTCTTTTCTTGACCCGTTATCAGAGCAGCTCGGACAGAAGAAGAGTTTTATTTTTCCTTTTGGCAGACGGCTGATTGCCTGAAAAATCACATCAAACCCTTTCTGCATCAGATCCAGCCTTCCTGACATAAAAAACACCGGAACATCCTCATCTGCACAAGAGAGATCAAGCTTTCCGATTATTTCTGGATTTTTTTCCCCTTGTACAATCTCTTCCAGCTCATTTCTGAATTTATTCTTTTCTTTCAAAAGGAGAGAAAAATCCCCTTTTACTGCATTGGACTCAGCTTTACTAGTAAAAGGATGAGCGGGGTTTCCAAACATTCCATTCTCGATACCAATCGGTGTATTCATACTGAAGTAATCCTGCAGATGATTGGTGAAAACCGTGCGCTGAAGAGGATCGTATTTAAGCTCGTAGGCAAAGGGAGCACTAACAGTCGTTAACGGGCCGTTAAGAAGCGGCATTACGCATTGGAGAATGGTGTGTCCGGGAAATTCTTTTCCGAAAAATCTTTTTTTGTGTACCGCCGATATCGCTCCGTCAAAGGAGTTATGCAGTGTTAAAACGGTTCTTGCATTATCTAAAACCCCACTTAACACAGCCATTTTGGACGTTATGGCAATCGGAGCGGTTTCCCAATCATGTGCATGAAATATCAGACTATCCTTTATACCCACTCTGTTAAGAACCACAGGTACAGCAGCAGAAAACACCAATGCGTCAAGGACCAGTTTTTCATTGTCTCTATATGAATAGGGATCATCAACTGCAGTAAAATAGTTCTCAACATCGATATAGTAGCAAGGCAGGACAGAAGTGGTGTCTCTGTAGCAGGATAGGACTCCCTTAAAGTTACAAATGTCTAGTTTCTCGTTTTCAAACAAGGTTTCAAATGCCCCTTCATCCAGGGCCGTTTTAACTCTGGAATTATTTTTATAGAAGGGGGTAACTAAGATGGTTTTTTCCCCAGAGTTTAGCAGCTGTGAAGGCAGCAGTCCCATAACTGCGGCAAGTCCGCCTAACTTTGCATACTTGTTCTCAAAGGAGAGAAATATCACCTGTCTTCGCTTGTCCTGGAAAGTTCGCTCAGACCGGCTCAGTGTGTCAATTTCCAGCTGTGAAAAGTATTCATAAAAACCACTTCTCAAAATGGTCCACGACTCTGTTCTTGAGTTAAAAAGGTAATCCGGTCGACAGTTATCTTTGCAGTTCATGTTCGTTTTCCCGTTGCATACATTCCACATTCAACTTATGTTGTTGAGGTGATTTGCATTGTTTTTTAGTGTCAAGATAGATCCAGATTAGTCCCGCAAGTGCCGGCAAAATAATGTTGCATATAAGTACCGCAGCCGATACCCCTACAGCCGCAGCATCTATTCCTACCGCTACCATGCCCCAGTCCCTTTGTGCCATAAATGTAGCGAATGAGAACTCGCGTATACCGGCATTTGCAACGAAAATTGGAAGAAATATCATAAAAGCGTAACTCTGGGCAGCGGTCAGTAGATTCCACATAAAATCTGTAAAACCCAGCATATAGAACAGTATTGAAGTCTGCAGAAGTAAAAACAGATGACTCATCAGTGTTAACACCAGAAATCGCGGCTGTTTCATTAGAGCAAAAACATCCCTGAAAAACTGAAACACCGTTTCCTGTGATAGTTTTACAAATCCTGGCAATCTCAAAAACCTGCTCCAATATCGAAAAAAACACAGTCCTGTCAGTACAACACTCATGATAACCAACACTGGCAGTATAAATATTGCCAGTGGCTCCAATCCAGTATATACTTTTTGCGCAACCGCAGCAGACATACCAACTATCAATACTACAATTACCGCATATGCGCGGTCAAGAACTGTAGCTTTTACAGAGCGGATCTTTAAAGAGGGATCAAGATCAAATCCCCTAAAAAGCTCCCCTGATCGTCCCGGGGTCATGAAACCCAAAAAACATCCCTTAAGAAATGATCTTACCACATCGGTGAATGAAACCTGAAATTTCATGGCACTTAGAACTATGCGCCATCTCAGCACCTGAAGAAATGTTGCAATCAATCCAAACAAAAATGATAGTCCCAGGTATCGTAGAGAAATGTTTTCTGAAAGAATACGTATATCGTCTGAAGTCAACGATCCGTTTACAAACCATACAAAAAGCAGTGTTATTATTATCCGCAATATCCATTTGGCACCACCGGTTTTATACACATTCATACATGTTTTAATAACATTACTGACAGCTTTGTTTTTCAATCACAGCTCCTAAAGCATGTTTGTCGGATCAACATCTATGATACATCTGCTGTTACTTTGTAATCTGCTGCCATAGCTTCTGATTAGTTTCAGTACATTCGAAAGCTTCACAACGGAATCTGATTTCAAAAGCATTGAATATCTGTAAACGTTGTCTATTTTGGAAAGAACAGCAGGAGAGGGTCCTAAAATTACGATTCCGTCAATGTTTTTTCTGTTTATTTCACCGGCAATCTGAAATGAAGTATTTCTCACATACTGTTCAGAAGCACCTTCGAACACAACCCTTGCCAGTTTTCCGTGTGGCGGATACTTCAGAACTTTTCTTGTCTCTATTTCCCCGTTGAAAAAGGTTATATAATCATGTTTCTGAGCGGTAGTGATTGCTACCTCTTCGGGGAAATAGGTCTGTACCACAACTTCACCGGGGGTAGTGCTTCTGCCAGCCCTGCCAGCGACCTGAGTAAGAAGCTGAAAAGTACGTTCTGAAGCTCTGAAATCAGGAAAATGGAGCCCAGTATCCGCCTGAAGCACACCCACAAGTGTCACCTTTGGAAAATTCAACCCCTTAGAAACCATCTGGGTTCCAAGCAGAATATCGGCTTCCCCTCTGGCGAAAGTTTCAAGGATTGAAACATGCGCACCCTTTCGCCGTGTGGTATCCTGATCCATGCGGATAATTCTGGTACCGGGAAAATGCTCATGCAAAAGTTCCTCAACTTTTTGAATCCCTGTTCCCACATACTTAACATTTTCACCAGCGCACTTTGGACAAACATCCGGAGCCTGTTGGTGATACCCGCACAAGTGACATTTGAGCAGAGTGTCGACACGGTGATATTTAAGGTTAACCGAACAGTTGGGGCATGTATATGTAAAACTGCAGGACTTACACATTAGAACCGCGGAAAACCCTCTGCGATTGAGAAGAAGAATAACCTGCTGCTTAAGTGATACGACTTCAAGAATTTTTTCCTGCAGGTATTGTGAGAACGGAGTCCAGTTATTGGCTTTCCTCTCCTCCCCCATATCAATTATCTTCACCTCCGGTAACCGTGATGAACCGAATCGTTGAGTAAGTGTGATCAGTTCATATTTGCCGCACAGAGCATTTTGATAGCTCTCCATGCTTGGAGTGGCACTTCCAAGTGCTACAACAGATTTTTGGATGTGCCCTCTCATGACCGCTACATCCCGTGCATTATACCTGGGCTCCATGTCACTCTGTTTATAACTCCCATCGTGCTCCTCATCGACTATTATAAGCCCCACATTTTCCATAGGAATCAAAACAGCGCTCCTGACACCTATAACGACACGCTTTGTTCCGGTCACTATTTCCTGAATACTGTCACGCCTTTCCCCATCGGACATATTACTGTGAATAACAGTAATAGTATCTCCTATAGCAGTCTTGAAACACTGTATGGTTTGAGGGGTCAGGGATATTTCAGGTACCAGAATTATCACACCCCTGCCGCACTTAAGCATTTTCCTGGTAAGCTCGACATAAATATGGGTTTTACCGCTGCCTGTTATTCCGTGGATAAGGAAAGGTTTTTCCGGCCCGGTGAAACTTTCTTCGATTCTGCTGACAGCTTCAGCCTGACTTTGAGTAAGGGTAATGTCCTTATCCTGCAAAGCCAATCCCAGTTCATCAGCCTGGCGGATAACCGGAATTTTTTCTGCTTTGATATTACCCTTTGTGACAAGTAGTTTAACGGTGGAGTAAGAGAGAGAAAACCTGTGTTCGATTTCCTTTAAACTCAGAGCACACCCACACTCCCGCATTTTTTCCAAAAACTCAACATGGCGCCTTATCAACCCCTCCATGGATTTATCTGTTACACTGTATACATTTACAGTTTTCTCCTTCACCTTAAAAAGTGATTTGGAGATCATCGGACGAAACACCCTTCCCAGATCACATTGATAGTAGGATGCCATCCACTCGTAAAGAGCCATCAGAGTCTGGTTTGAATCTGTCCACTGTCCGCTTTTTACCTCAAGGACTTCCTTTAAGTGAGGGTAACGGGATTTTTTTTTCAGCTCTACAGCCACACCCCAGGTTTTCCTTCTTTTAACCTCAACCAGAACAGGAGCCCCCTGAACAACCTCACAACGCAGGTTTGAGGGTATATGATAGTCATAAACACCCGGAATAGCAGCGGGAAAAGCAACCCCAACTACAGTGAAAGCTGTTGGTTTCTGAAAATCGGATTGACATTCTTGATAAGTCATGGTAGATTTAAAATAGTGCCCTTTTAAGCAGGATAAAGGAGAAAAATACACCTTTAAACAGATAAATTCTATAAATTAAAGTCAGAATAACAATATTCCAAATTTTTATGAATAAACCGGGTGTTTTAACTGATCCCAGAATAGCTGAAGCCATATGAAACAATTAAATATAAATGACGTTACGGAAGGAATGGTTTTAGCCGAAGATATCAACCTCTCAGAAGGACGTCTTCTTCTGAGCGAATCTCACAGGTTAGATGCAGAATCAATCAAGCTGCTAAAGAAATACGAAATTGAGAAGATCAGCATAAAACCAGAAGAATCCCGTTCTCAATCCCAAAAAAACCTCTGCGATCCTCATGACTTTATAAAGATATTCATATCAGGGGATTCCATGCACGCCTCACTTACCATAGAGGCTGGCCTGAATAAGGAGCTCCTCAGTTTGGAGCTTCTTAAAGACTCTCTGACTCTGGCTGGAGTTGTTGAGGGTATAAAGGAGAGTGCACTGGTCAGTGCCGTAGAAAAATGGCCCACACACAATGGAATGTACAAAATTGAGACTGTTGCTCAGGGAACTCCCCCCCTACCCCATCACGAGGGTCCGTTCACCATGAAAGTAAAGTACCTGAACAGCAAAAAGATGGTAGAAGACGCAAAGGGGGTTCACTATTACTGGGAATTTGCAAAGATCTGCGATACTACAGAAAGGATCGATCCCGAGACCGTTATTGCTGAGCGCAGCAGCGGCACGCCTTCGATTCCCGGTAAAACAGTTGGGGGTGAACTTCTGTTTAACGATGAGATTGTAGAGAGAAAAATCAATCTCGATGGAGGTGTGCGTCTTTCCGATGATGGAACACAGATCATTGCCACCATCACCGGAGTGGCATTTTGTATTGATGATACTATAGGAGCCATACCCATTGATTACAACGGGTCTGTTGAGCTCGAAGTAAAACCGGACAACATGGCTGCTTCGTTAATGGTTCATCCGCCTGGTAGCAAAGGAAGCGCCCCGGGTACAGGTGAGATTTATACTTTGTTGCAGAACCAGGGTATCACCCACGGAATAATAAAGGAGGAAATAGAAAAGACCGTTAAAAATATGTCCTCAGGAATCTCTCCTTCCCAGCCGGTGGTTATTGCCAAAGGGACGGAACCTGTCAATGGAGAAAACGGTAAAATAAAATACCTGGTTAGCATTGAGACTTCACTTAAACCAAAAGTCAACGAAAATGGTGTCGCCGATTACAAGAATGTAGATATAATTGTGCCTGTTGCAAAAGGCAGAAAATTAGCACAGTTGATTTCTCCTCAAAAAGGAACCCCGGGTGTTGATGTCAGGGGGAATGAAAAAGCAGCATCGGACGGTAAAGCCGCTCAGCTCCCCATTGGCCAGAATACAGAACAATCGCGGGAAGAACCAGATTTTCTGATCGCCACAATAGATGGAATAGTAAAATATGACGGCAGCAATATCAATATTTTTGAAGGTTACGTTGTAGAAGGGGATGTGGATTTCTCGACAGGTAATATCAAGTATGAAAAATCTGTGACGATAAACGGCGATGTGCATTCAGGTTTCAAAATCGAATGTGGCGGGGACCTTCAGGTTGGAGGAACGATAGAAGACTGCAATCTTGAAATTGGCGGCAATGTTCTGTGTAAATATGGATTTATTGGCCAGGGCAAAGGGGTTCTGGAAGCAAAGGGTGATGTTAACCTTGGGTTTATAAAAAATCAGACAGTAAAAAGCAGAGGCAATGTAAATATTGCCAAAGAAGCCCTCAACAGCATCATATTTTCCAGAAAGTCGGTTGAAATACATGGAGGGTCGCTTTCTGTAGCAGGCGGCAGCATAACTGCCAGACACTCTATAGTGCTCAATGTGGTTGGCAATTCCAGTGGTATCAGAACCCATCTGGAAGTGGGTATTGATTATGCGCTGGGAGAAGAGATGCGCAGAATCGATTTACAGCTGGAAGAATTGCACCTTAATCTCAAAAAAGTTCTCGAAACAAATAACCGGTTTGAAAAAAACCTCAAATTCAGAAAACAACTCACCACTCAAAACCAACAAATGTACAAAAAGGTAAAAGAAACTATTCTGACGTATCAAAACCAGATCAAAATACTTGAAGACCGCAAAAACATTGCTTCTTCCAAGCTGCATAACATTGACAATTGCTATATCAGAATAAAAAAAGCCGCACTACCCGGCACTATATTCAAGATTTCCGACAGACACCATCTTGTAAAAGAGAAAATTACAGGCCCCAAAACTATCAGAGTCCTGAACAATGAAATAAAAATAATCTGAAGAACCAAGCGGATAATGAATTCTTGCGGAGAGCACCTCCACACAGGTTGTAATTTTATCCTGAAGAGTGTCCATATTGTATGGGTTCTAACCACGCCTCTTTACAGCCATGACCCTGTTCCCTCGTTGGTTGAAATCTATTTCATCCATGTAATTTTTCACAAGGAATATACCTCTGCCATGATCCTTCACCCTGTTTTCCGGATGAAGCGGATCAGGAAGATTATTGTAATCGAACCCATCACCTTCATCGATAACGCTGACCTTAAGACTGAGAGCATCTACCTTGTAAATAACAAATACATTTCTGGAAAAATCATTCCTGTTTCCATGAACGATTGCGTTTGTAATCATCTCAAAAAGGCAGATTTTGGTCTGGCGTATGGTCCTGTCAGAGAAATCACAGTTATCCATATCTTTGAGAATAAAAGACACTACATCTTCCATCTCCCGGTAACTGTGTACAAGGCGCATTTCAGGTTCCTCCTCGGACAAAAATCCAGACTCCAGCAACAACTCATCTGAAGCACCAGCTTCCAGAGCAAGAACAGCGAGGTCATCGGGAAGCGGTACACCATCTCTGAAACGGGCCTGATGTTCCAGGACTGCACTAACCGTCTGCTCAAGGTTCTTACCCCCGCTTTCCTTTACAACGCCACATAATCGCTCACTGCCGTACATTGTGCCTCTTGGATTGACTGCTTCTGTGAGTCCATCGGTGTAGAGGATGATTTTATCCCCGACATTTATGACGACTTCAGATTCAGCGAAGTCCATATCTTCGGGTAACTCACTGTGTCCAAGCAGAAACCCTTTGGTCATGAGGCTATACACCCTGTTTCTGTTGTGTTGAAACACAACAGGTGGGGGGTGTCCAGCCTGAGAATAGAGAAGTTTTCTGCTTAACCTGTCATAGACTCCCAGAAATGCAGTAAGATAATGGTCTGTTTTGATAAACTTGTTGAGCTCAAGATTTACCTGCCTGAAAACTTCTGCAGGTGAGTCAGATTTTTCAAGGTAGAAAGCAAAAAGCATTTTTGCCGTAGCCCCGATAAGAGCCGCAGGAAAGTCACTGCCACTTACATCATAAATCAAAAAAGCGATTTTTTGCCGGGGGGTAACAATAATGTCGTAGAAATCCCCGCCAACTTTTCCGGCCGGGATGTATGCCGTAACGGTTTTTAAATCCCCGGTTTCGGGAAAACTTTGTGACAGGAGATCCAGCTGAATTTTCCCTGCCAGCTCCATATCTTCCTTTTTAATAAACATGAGATCTTTATCTGCTTCATCCAACCGTTTTTTTAGCGATTCGATCTCTTTTTGAAAAGCAATGTTCTGGTCTGTGAGAGCACGACACTTCTCTTTTTCTGCATCGTAGAGTCGGAGCAGTTTTCTCAGACGATTCTCTAGAAGGTTTGATACGTTTTCAGAACCCATTGTCTTTACGATCGTTTCAGCTAAATAAATTGAAAGGCAAAATTCTGCGGCGTTTCAGACGCTCTTTATCCATCTTTGCCGCTTTCTTAAGAACCCGTTTCTCATCTTTTGTCAGTGAATCCATACCCTGTTTTGAAATCTTTTCAAGTACCGGGTCAACTTCCTGCTCAAAATACCGTTTGTTTTTAATCTGCTCCTGAACCTGTGCACGCTGAGCTTTCTCTGACCAGGTTTCTTTGATATCTGTTGCCCATCTGGTAACTAAGCGGGAATATTTAAGATAGATATAGGCCACCAATATTCCACCCAGGTGAGTGATGTGAGATATGGTACCCCTGCCAACTCCAAAAGAAAACAGGAAGGAATAAATCGCATACCCAATAATCAGAACTTTAATATTGATAGGGATGATAAAGAACAGCAGAACCTGCCTATGAGGATAATAGAAGGCGTAGGCAGTTAACACACCAATCACAGCTCCTGATGCTCCAATTACAGGAGTGACTGCAGCCAGAGGCTGTAGGAGACTGAAAAGGGAAAACAGGGCAGAACCGGCCCCGCAGATAAAGTAGAATCTGAGGAATTTCGAAGTTCCCCAGATATTCTCCATCTCAACGCCAAACATCCACAAGATGAGCATATTGAAAACGATATGAAATATGCTTACGGTGGAATGAAGAAACATGTAGGTAAATATGCGCCAGATCTGTCCCTGCAGAAATGTATTACGCGGTATGAGTGCCCCATATGTCTCAACAAAACCACCCACTCCGGGTATGTTCTGCAGTATAAAAACAGCTAAGTTTGCAATCAGCAGATATCGAACAGCTTTACCTGTACCCTGTTGTCCCAACATAATCATGACTCCATATCAGGTTAAGTTTTCGAAGCGAACAGTTATGGTAAGCAAAAATGTGGCCGACAGAATCAGCTTCTGCCATATTTTTCCATTAATTTCTTCTGTACGAAATCAGGTACAAAAGAGCTTACATCTTCGCCATAGTGAGCGATCTGTTTTACAAGGGTCGAATTGAGATATGTATATTCAGCGCTTGGCATGAGAAAGATTGTTTCGGCACTATTGTGCATATTACGGTTAGTAAATGCCATTTGAAATTCATAATCTATATCAGAAACCGCTCTGAGTCCTCTTATAAGCGCAGTAGCATTGTTTTCCCTCAGACAATTGACTATGAGCCCGGAATGGCTGATCACCTCTATATGTGGCACATGGCACAGAGCTTCTCTTACCATCTCCACACGTTCATCAACTGAAAAGAGGGGGGATTTAACCGGATTGGCAGCAACAACCGCTATCACTTTTTTGAAAATGTTCGAAGCTCTGACAGCGATATCTATGTGTCCGAAAGTAATAGGATCAAAAGTACCCGGGTATAGGGCAGTGGGCATATTAATTTACCTTTTCAACTTTTATGTATTTTGTAAAATTCTACAACAGTATCTCCAAATATCCTTCTGTCATACATATTTTCTGCAGCTTTTTTTGAATCAGGTTTTTTCTCTCCCGGTAATCTGCGCCGCTCATAGACAAGAATACCTTCGGGTGAAAGCCTCTTGACAAGCAAAGGCACCATTTGGGGGAGCTGGTCACAGTCATACGGAGGATCATAATATATCAACTGATAACGTTCATCAGATGAAGTTACAAACTTGCGCACGTCCTGCCGGATCACCCTGACCCGATCTTTAACTGCCAGGTATTCTGAATTTTTTTCTATCCCGGAAGCATAGACCTTATCACTTTCAATAAAATCAACCCTTTTAGCCCCGCGGCTGAGCATTTCAAATCCCATCGTGCCACTGCCGGCACAAACATCCGCCACATATGCATCCAGCAAATGAACTTTCAGTATTTCCGCCACCGATTCCCGGGCACGCTCTGTTGTGGGACGGAATTGTTTTTTAGCTTTTTCGCTGACCTTTATTATCCGCCCTTTCAGCTCCCCGGAGATGATTCTAAGTCCCATTTACTATACTACTCTCTGACGATAAAAAGGAGTTCAAGTTCAAGACGTATGTTTCCCCCGGAACGCGCCCTTAGATTGATATTTCTGAACGCGCAGGGAATATTTTCTTTATGCAGCGAGAGAATGAATCTTACAAAATCCCTGTATGAAGATTCTCCCTCGACCCTGTAAAGTATTCTTCTGTAGTTACCGGTTTTATCACTTGAAATCTGTCGCGGTGCATGGCTGAGATTTACACTGTTAGCAGAAGCCAGTGAAGAGAACTGCCTCACAAGGCCGGGAACAGCTTCCCGAAAAGGAAGATTATCAAGCACTTCAAACGGATCGGAGTGTTCGAGTCCAAACTCTTTAGTACAGGTAAAAACGAAACGATACCCTTCACCAGGCACTTCGCTGATTGCACTGTGAGGTCGTGGAAGAAGCTCTGCCCCATTTTTTCTGAGCAAACTGAACATCGAGCTCACATCCCCTCTGGATGAACTCAGACCATGAGCCCGTATAGTGGTAAAATCCTCTGTTTCCAAAGTTGTCAATCGTATACCGCTACCCATGGTGCGGTTAAGAAGTTCCACCACATTTTTTGCAAACAATATTTCGTAGCTTATTTTTTCTGATGCAGACATCTCACTATAAGGAATAACAAGGAGTTTCTTTTCTGACGAACTATCAGTTATATCTGTAACCACATCCTCGATCATGTCAGGTCTGTAATGTGTTGACGGTTTGATATCTGTAGAGAGCACAGGAAGCTGCTGCTGAGATTCCTCCGTGCTCCTGTCAAGAATAAGAAAATAAGCAGATGCAGCCATACCAATCATCAAAGTGGTTCCCAGAAACGGAAAAACCCATCTCTTACCGGTTTTAGAGCGTTTTTTCTGTGCAGTAGTGTTCTTTTGCAGATTTATACGTATCATACGTTCTCTTCATTTCCACGTAATGCTAATCCTGCAGCTACAGCCAGCTGTGCAGAATAGCCCTTAAGTTGCGACTCATCACCCACCTGACAATTAACTTTGCGGAATGGATCAAGAAGTTCAGGTTCAGGTTTCAGAGAACTAAGCTCTGACAGTTTCTCCTGGTTGGTAAAAAGTGAACCGGCCAGAAAGAGGCAGGGCATGGTTTTGCTGATCTGGTTTTGATTCAGAGCTGCAAGCTGATTCACCAGATCAGAAATTTTCCCGCGGTAGAATTCGCTTTCCAACTGTTCTGAGTTATGATCAAAAAAGACACTATCCAAGTAATTTCCGTTTACAGTTAGAATAAGCTTTGTTCTGTGCTCTTCACCATGGATTATAATAACCGGCACAGGAACCATTTCAGGGTAATTTTTTTCAAATATATTGATCAGTGCAAACGCGTCGAGATCAATAATGGATGGTTTGAGCTTGATAGGTTTAAATGATACATTTAACTGTTCAATCATTTGGTTCCGAAATGCAACCATCAAAAATGCCTTTTCGCTCCGGTCAGATTCATTAATTGGCTGAAAATCATAGGAATAATCTTTAAGGGGTGAGATGATCTGCTGGCTTAACTCCCACTCAAGGACCTGATCGATTTTCTTTTCGTTCCAGTCCACAACGATTTTTTTTACGACAGAGTGTTCACAGGGCAAAGAACATGCAACTTGTGAACTGAAAAATTTAAACCCTTTTTTGAGACCCTTAAGCTCGGCAATAACGGTATCCCAATATTGATTGGGATAATCATACTTAAGGGGCAAAATCGCTACTTTGGCAACGTAATCCTCATCAGGAGAATACTGCACTACACTTATGTAGTTCTTCTGAAGATCGAAACCGTTATTGCAAACCTGTAGTTTCATATGTCTGGGGTTACATCCGTTCTTTAAAAACTGCTGAGATAGACATCAATAATGTATTTACTCTATAAATATCATTTTTTTCTGCAAAAAGGGCAAATCCTTAAGCCTTTTCCCTAAGTACGAGAGGGCATAGTAAAGCGGAAAAGAAATTCTGAATTATGTGTTAAAAACAAATCAGCTCTGCTATCCTCCCCAGCCTTGAAGGCCCGATTCCGCTTACTTCCAGAAGATCATCAGCTTTTTTGAAATTTCCATGCTGTGTTCTCCTCTCAATTATTCTCTGCGCAAGCACAGGCCCTATCCCGGGCAGCCCTACAAGCTTGCTGATATCAGCAGTATTGACATTAGTACACCCGGGTTTCGGTTGCAACTCTTGGCCGATACCGTTTTCATCTTCATTCTCAATTTCAGGCTGCGGCTGTTGAGCGACATCGTCGTTTGCAGCGACATTCACCGCTTCAGGCTGCTGATTTTGGGCGACACCGGGTTGGGCTTCATTTGCGATTTCAGGCTGAAGCTCCCGGGCGACACTGTTTTCATCAAAACTTACGACCAATCCGACTTCACCCTGCGGCAGAAGTGAATCTAAAGGGAATCTGTTCCCAACGGCATCGGTTACATATACAACTGAAGGCTCCTCACTGCCGAAACCATGTTTGAAAAGCAACATGGCGGCAGCTACCCACAGGAGAACAACAATAACGTTTGTTGTTTTCATTTATTCCGATTCATTATATCAAGAAATGCATCGACCATTTCAGGATCGAACTGTTTTCCCTTTTCTTTCTTTAAAATATCAAATGCCACCTGTTCCGGAAGAGACTTTCTATACGGTCTGTTTGAAGTCATAGCTTCAAACGCATCAGCGATGCTAAGGATTCTTGCTCCGTAGGGGATCTCTTTTCCTGCGATCCCTGAAGGGTATCCTCCACCGCAATAGAATTCGTGATGATGATACACCAGAGGTACAAGATCTTTGAGGGAAGGTACGTCGCTTATGATTCTGGCACCCTGCCCGGGATGTTTCTTAATTTCATCGAACTCCTGGGTGGTGAGCTTTCCGGGTTTATTTATAATCAGTTCACTGACACCGATTTTCCCAATATCATGAAGCAAGCCGGCGTATTTAACCAGTTCAATCTCAGATTCGGACAATCCCAAATGTCTGGCTAAACGAACGGTGTATTTCATAACATTTTCAGAATGTCCGTGTGTATACTGATCCTTTGCTTCAACTGCCAATGCAAAAGCTCTGATGGTTTTCAGATAATTATTACGGCTGCTTTGATACAGTCTTGCATTATCGATTGAGATACTTGCCTGGGAAGCCAGAACGTTAAAGATTTCCAGATCGAGATTTGAAAAATATGGTTTATCTTTTGTTCTGAGCACATTCAAAACGCCCGAAGTAGTTGAATGTGCTTTGAGCGGAAATACAATATAGGAACTTAGTTCAGGGGGAAGGCGATGGCTGTTTTCAGCAGCAGCTTCAATTACCAGCGGTTCCTGGTTGTCTACCACCCAGATTGATGCTTCGATGAATTCCCGCCTGCTCCAGTACTCTTCACTGAAACAACCGCAGCAAGATGATAAGACCAGCTTTGATTTCGAGTTGAGAAAAAACAGTGCCCCGCTGTCAGCTTTTATAATCCGGGTAGAATAATGGAGAAGTTTACGGTTAAGCTCAGAAGTTTGAAGAGTAGCGGAGAGTACTTTGGTGACTTCGTGAAGAGATACAAGCTTTGAAAAGAGAAGGTTTTCCTCTTCCACCCTTTTTGTTTTGAGTACCCTTTTTACCTTCTCCCCTATTTCCTCAAGATGGAACGGCTTAGTAATGTAATCACAGGCCCCAAGCCTGAGCCCTTCGATTGCGGAAGAAAGGGCCGGATATCCTGTAGTGAACATAACAGGTATGGTGCTGTCATATTCTTTAACCCATTTCAATAATTCCACTCCGGACATTTGTGGCATGTGAAGGTCGGTGATAACCATATCAACATTTAGCTTTTGAATAATATCTATAGCCTCAGGTCCACTTAACGCAATTTTTACACTAAACCCACCGGCGCTCAGATATTGGGACAATATATCACAGATTGCCTTCTCATCATCGACAACGAGAATCCGCTTCTCTTCAGAGCTCATTTAACTTACCAATCATGCGCTACAAAGCCGCAGTTATTATTTACCAGTCAGACAAAAGACCCAGATATTGTCAACCACCGATAACCTTAGGTACAGCAAAGTGTCCTTTCTTTACACTTGGTCCGTTTGAGAGAGTCTGTTCCGGATTCAGAGACCCCGTCGGTTCATCATCCCTTAAAGGATCGTGGGCGGGAGCAACCATACATGTGGGCTCAACCCCTTCAGTTGGCGCGGAGTTCAGCAGATCTATATAGTCGATAATCGAGCCAAGTTGTGAGGTGAAATTTTGGACTTCAGTGTCGGACAATTTCAGCTTTGCCAGCTCGGCGACATAAAGAACGGTTTGTTTGTCAATCATATGGTTTCCCTTCGTATATCAATGTTCAAGATTAGCAAATTTAGCCATAAGCCTGCGGCGTGTACCATCATTGAATAAAACTGTCAGTTTCATATCTTCACCGGAGCCACTTAAGCTTAGGATTCTACCCCTTCCATAAGTTTTATGGGTTACAGTCTGTCCCATTCTGAACTCCACTGCTTCTTGTGAAAAATATTCCGGTGCAGAGTATTTGTCATAACTTTTCTCATTGCGTGCTCTTCTTTTTTGAGTCTGCTGAGAGCGGTACCTGGATTGGGAGTGTATCGGGGGTCTTATGTCTTGTCGTGCACCGAAGAAAGAGGTTTGGTCCTTGAAACTGAAGAGTGATTTTGAGACATCCTGCAGAAATCTTGTTGGTTCACTTGGCAGGATCTCCCCAAAGCGTCTTCTCTGATCTACATAAGAGCACTCCAGTTGCCCCATGGCACGGGTGGCCCCCACATAGAAAAGTCTGCGTTCCTCTTCAATTTTCGCTTCATCTTCAATGTTTTGTCGTGAAGGGATTATTCCATCTTCCATTCCAACCAGGAATACATGTTTGAATTCAAGTCCTTTGGCACAATGCATTGTCATGAAATTTACCGCATTGTCCCTGACCTCCCAGCTGTCCACATCGGAGGCAAGTGATACTTCCTCAAGAAATCCGTTAAGTGATTTGCCGGGATTTTCCTGAGCCCACGCTGCAAGTGCATTCAAAAGTTCATTTATATTTTCTATTCTTCCGGCAGCCTCTTCTGATTCCTGCTGAGAGAGCATGTCCATATATCCTGAGAGCTGAAGAATTTGCCGCAAGATTTCATCTGGTCCCTCTCCGGCGGACTCCATATCCTTAAGCAGCTCGAAAATCTCTTTTAGCTGAGCAAACCCTTTTTGTGATCGGGCACTAAGGTTTGCGGCCTCCCCGCTGAGGACGGTTTCCAGAAGTGACCGTCCGTTTTTTTCCGCCGCAGCGATAAGGTCTTTACGGGCCTTGTCTCCAAGACCGCGGGGCGGAACATTTACGATTCTCTCAAAGCTTATGTTGTCTTTTGAATTTACAAGTAATCTCAGGTAGGCGATACAGTCCTTAATCTCAGCCCGATCATAAAAACTTGTTCCCCCCACAAGAACATAGGGGATGTTCATTTTCCTGAAAGCTTCCTCAAAGGATCTTGATTGTGCATTGGTTCTGAAAAGCACTGCGATATCAGAGCCTCTCATTTTTTCAAGGAGCATCTGTACTTTCTCCCCCACGCTTTGCGCTTCCTGGCGGTCATCCCGGTATCTGCTCACGAGTACCTGTGATCCGCCACTTCGGTCTGTCCACAGTTTTTTTGCAGCCCGGTTGATATTGTGAGCGATGATTGCGTTTGAGAAGTTTATTATCTCTTTTGTCGAGCGGTAATTTTGCTCCAGTTTAAATATTTTCGTTTGCGGAAAGTGGTTTTCAAAAGAGAGGATATTGTCAATTTTGGCCCCTCTCCATCCATAAATACTCTGATCATCATCACCCACGGCGAAGATATGTCTGTGCCCCTTTGAGAGGAGATGTACGAGCCTGAACTGGGCGGTGTTGGTATCCTGATACTCGTCAACCAGCACGTACCGGAACATGTTCTGATATTTTCCAAGCAGCTGATCGTTATCCCTGAGCAGATAAACTGTATTTGTGATAAGATCATCGAAATCCATTGCCTGCTGTTCTCTCAAAGATTTCTGGTAAGCTTTGTAAAGTTTGGCGATCTCCCTGTCCCTGAACCCCTGAGCTCTCTGCTCCACCTCATCGGGACTGACGCATGAAGACTTGTAGCCGGAGATGATTGCCAGGAGATATTTAGGGGGCATCGTGCGGTCATCTACATCGAACTTTTTGAGCATCTTTTTGATCAACGAGAGCTGATCGTTGGAATCGAAGATAGAAAAGTATGGAGTGTAATTCAATGCCGATGCTTCCCTGCGCAGGATTCTCACACACAGCGAGTGAAAAGTCCCGATCCACAAACCCTGTGCGGGCATTCCAAGAAAACTCTCAACCCTGGAGCGCATCTCCCTTGCGGCCTTATTGGTGAAAGTAGCGGCAAAAATTGTGTCTGGTGAATATCCCTGAGATATCAGGTAAGCGATTTTTGCCGTGAGCACCCGTGTTTTACCGGTACCGGCACCTGCGAACACCAACTCCGGCCCATCAATGTATGTGACAGCCTGATGCTGTATACTGTTTAATACCATTTTGTCCAGAACAGACGATTTGTTCTTATTCATTCTGTGTAGCTCCAAGCACTTGCTCTATAGTTGTAATTCCCTGAATAGCTTTTCTTAGTCCATCTCTGCGAAGAGTATCATAATCCCCTCTGCCCAGCAAATATTTGCGGATCTCCTCACTTGAGGACCGCTGGACAACCATTTTCCCCATGGTTGCATCGGGGATTAAAAGTTCATACAATCCCAGCCGTCCCCTGTATCCGCTGCCCTCGCATAGGTTACACCCTTTTCCCCTGTAAAACTGAGTATCAGCCTTGAGCCCCAGCTGTGCCAAGAGCTCCGGATCGGGCTGATAAACCTCTTTGCATTTAGAACAGATCTTTCTGACCAGTCTCTGAGCAACTACCCCGATGATCGTAGAGGTGACAAGAAAGGGCTCCAATCCCATATCAAGCAAACGGGTGTAGGTGCTGGGAGCATCATTGGTGTGAAGCGTTGAAAGTACAAGATGCCCTGTCAATGCAGCCTGAATAGCCATCTCACATGTTTCAGAGTCACGCATCTCACCGATCAGAATTATGTCCGGATCCTGACGCAGTATCGAACGCATCCCCTCGGCAAAGGTAAAACCGGCCCGGGAATTGATCTGCCCCTGATTGATTCCATCAAAATGAAGCTCCACCGGGTCTTCCATGGTGACGATGTTTTTTGTTGTATCGTATATGTGCTGAAGTGAAGCGTAAAGAGTGGAGGTTTTTCCACTGCCGGTCGGTCCGGTGACCAGAAGAATTCCGTCAGGCTTCTTTAAAATCTCGAGAAACCTTTTCTGCACATGTGGAAGAAACCCAAGTTTGTCAATTGTGATCCCAAGTGATTCCGGATCAAGAATACGCATTACGACCTTTTCGTTCACACCTCTTTTTCTTGTCATGGCCGGGAATGTAGAGACGCGAAGGTCAATCTCTCTTCCATCATGACGAATCTGAAATCTTCCATCCTGGGGTTTACGCTTTTCGGCGATATCCATCCCTGCCATAATCTTGAGACGGGAGATGATCTGAGCCCTGAGCTGCAGGGGAATGGGATTTTTCTCAATCAAAACGCCGTCAATTCTGTACCTCAGGCGCAGATACCCCTCCATCGGTTCAAGATGAATGTCAGATGCTCTCTCGGAGATAGCCTGATTTACCAGAAGATTAACCAGTTTTACAACCTGAGCCCCCTCCTCATCGGAGAGGGATTCGGTACCCTCTTCAACCTTTACCAGATCAAGTTCCCCGGCTTCTTTCACATCACCCAGCAGCTGAGTCATCTCCTCAAGCCCGGAAGAGTAGTGTTTGTCAATTGCACCGACAATTCCCTTCTCTGTGGCAATCACCGGTTCGATCTCTTTACCGGTTTTAAATTTCAGGTGATCCAGAGTACGCAGGTTTGAAGGATCTGCCATGGCGACAGTCAAGATTCCGTCCTGCTCAAAGAGTGGAATTACTTTGTATTTTCTTGCGATCTCCTCCGGTATTGTTTTCAGCACATTTTTTGAGAGTGTGAGGTTCTCGATCACCACATGCTGAACATCGAGCTGGGCACTAAGCACATCCACCAGCTTGTTTTCTGTGAGGTACTTAAGTTGAGTGAGACATTTCCCAAGACGCAAACCAGTACGACGCTGCTCTTCGAGCCCCTTGTTGAGCTGCTCTTCGGTGATAAGCCCCTGCTCGATCAACACTTCACCGATTCGTTTCCTTTGAGTTAGCTGGATCTGTTCACCGAGAACGGCCGACAACTCCTCATCGGTAATAAACCCATTGCCAACCAGGATTTTCCCGACACTGACCCCGGTCCTTTTATGCTCCTGCAGAGCCATAAGCAGCTGCTCATGAGTGATCATGCCCTGAGCGATGAGGATCTCTCCAAGCTTTTTACGTCGTCTTTGCATAACCATAGAATTTTCGCAATACCTTCTTGATTATTTTATAAAACCTTCAGAATATGAAACTTTAAACTTTACAAAATCCCGACTTCAGGGACAAGTCATCTGCAGTGGTCGTAGCTTTCTGCAGTGAGAACCTGCAGCCTGTTTTGAGAATCCCGCACCATCATGCCGTTATATTCAGGAGTAAATCTGCCCAGAGAGATAAATTTCAGTCCCAGTTCTTTATAGCATTTTTCATCGGGATTGAACGTTTCATCTGCTGCAAAAAGAAGCTCATACTCCTCGCCTCCGTGATAGAACCACTCCGCGCACTCCCGGCTCAGTTCCTCTGCTAATTTTACCATTTCCCCACAGTGTTGTAAATAATTTGTTTCAAACAAAAAACCAATCCCATTTTCATAACAGAGTGTCCCCACATCCTTTGAGAGACCGTCTGAGAGGTCCATTCCCGCGTGGACCCTTTTGTCAGAAGCAAGCAGAACCGCAGCCTCAATGCGGGGTGCAGGTGAGATATGCGCCTCGAGCAGAGAACAGTACATTTCAGGAACGGCCCCGGGCCCGTAATAATTCAAGGCAGCAAGACCCGCAGAACTTCTTCCCGGCACCCCCGTAACCCACAACCGGTCACCGGGCCGGATCCCTTTTCTTTTCAACACTCTTCCCCCCTGGGGCACCCTTCCCATGAGGGTCACTGCAATTACCCATACAGGACCAGCAGAAATGTCCCCACCCACAATCGGGAATTTCCACTTTTCAGTTGCCTTTGAGAATCCCAGATAGATTTTTTCGATCTGAGAAATTGTTTTTTCCTGATGTTTGGGGAACACCAGCTGCACTACCGCACTGTCAGGCACGGCTCCCATTGCAGCACAATCGCTGATATTGCTGACCATCGCCTTGTAGGCGATTTGCTCAAGGGTCATGTAGTCAGTTGAGAAATGAACATTTTCCACAGACACATCTGCTGTTATTATCAGCTTCTCCCTGTCAGATCCCACCCTCACAGCCGCATCATCACCAATCATCTCCTCATAGCTGGGATTATCCCCCGAGTTGCTCAGAGCGGATTTGATTTTTTCGATTATTTCATACTCTGCCGATGGAAAAGGGTGCACATTTTCTCCTTTGGGGATAATTTTCAGGTATAATATAGATAATAGTAGGGAATTTTTCCTGTACTTCTCCTATGAAGTTACCATTTACTATTTTTTTCTCTTTAATCACATTTTTCTCTTTCGCTCAGGTAATCCTATGAAAATCCCTTACATTCCCCAAGACGGCAAAGACAAAATAAGCGCATTCGGCTCAGCTTTGGTTGATCTCTGTATACTGGAGCGCGATGAATTTTTGAAATCCTGCGGTGCCAGCAAAGGCGGGATGGTTCTGACAGACCACCTCTTCATCAAATCACTTCTGGAGAAGGCCTCAAGTGCACCGACCATCATTCCCGGTGGCTCAGCCTGCAATACGATTTTGGGAATCGGGAAACTGGGGGGCAATGCCTGCTTTATAGGGAAAAGAGGGGCAGATAAGCTTGGAGATCTTTTTGAGCAGGGATTGCGGGAACATAATGTGGAATCAGTTCTTTTGAATTCTGAGATTCCCACAGGTCATGTGTTGTCCATTATCACCCCCGATGCACAGCGTTCAATGTTTACCTTTCTGGGGGCTTCGGCAGATACAAAGCCTGAAGAGATTAGTGAGAGCTATTTTAAGGATACTGCCCTGGTTCACTTCGAGGGATACCTGGTCAGCAATCGCCCGCTGCTCCTTAAGGCTCTTGAGTGCGCCAAATCTTCGGGAGCTTTGATTTCACTTGATCTTGCAAGCTATACGGTTGTGGAACAGTCAAAAGCGTTTCTTGATGAGATTATCGACAACTATGTCGATATTCTTATCGCAAACGAGGATGAGGCCGCGGCCTTCAGTGGTCTTTCCGTTGAAGAGGAAGCGTTTGAGTACCTTGCCTCCAGGGCGGAGATTGCGGTTATGAAGCTTGGTAAAAGGGGGAGCATAATTGGCCACGACGGAGAGACGATTATTATCGCCCCGCAGGGTGAGGGTGACGCCATAGATACCACCGGGGCGGGGGATCTATGGGCTGCGGGCTTTTTATATGGACTGATAAACGGCATGTCACTTAGAGAGTGCGGAGCTTTGGGAAGTGAGTGCGGGTTTGAAGTATGTCAGAATATTGGAGCGGTTATTCCCCCCCAGGGGTGGGAGAGGATAAAGATAAGACTGCAGGTGGAAGAGAAGGGGATGCCTGCATTATCCTGAGATTGACGGCAACAGAAGGGCACAAAGAGGGTGAAAAGGGATCCTGTGAAAGCAGGGTCCTTTTTTTTGGTCGGGTATTTGCTTCTTTTTTTTGGGGGGAAGTCATTATGGGATTGGAAAAAAACAGGAAAAGGAGCTCAATATGTATCTTGAAACCGATACACTTCTTACCACCGCACAGGCGATGATGATGCAGGGCAAGGGAATACTTGCAGCCGATGAGAGTATGGGCACGATAGGCAAAAGGTTTCAGAAGGTAAACCTAGACTCCACCCCTAAGCTTCGTCAGGCCTACAGGGAGATGCTCTTCACCGCCCCGGGAATAGAGCAGTATATTTCTTCGGTTATACTGTTTGATGAGACGATACGTCAGAGAAGCAGCAAAGGTGTTCCTTTTCCGGTTTTGCTCAGGGAACGGGGTATAATACCCGGTATCAAGGTAGACCGCGGGACCTCAGAGATTCCCTTCTCCCCCGAGGAGAAAGTCACCGAAGGGCTTGATGGTCTTCGGGAGCGTCTTTTGGAGTACAGAGAGCTTGGAGCACAGTTTTGCAAATGGAGAGCGGTATTTTCTATCAGCTGCGATACCCCAACAGATATCTGCATCTCCTCCAATGTGCATGCGCTTGCACGCTATGCCGCGCTCTGCCAGGAAGTGAACCTTGTACCCATGATTGAGCCAGAAGTGCTAATGGATGGGGATCACGATATCGAAACGTGTGCAAGGGTGACCCTGAGAGTGAATAATCTTCTGTTTAAGGAACTCCTCGATCACAAAGTTAAACTTGAGGGAGCGATTCTCAAGCCCAACATGGTTTTACCGGGCAAAGAGAGTGAGCGGCGGGCAGATGTTTCCGAAATAGCCCAGAGCACAGTCAGGTGCTTTAACCGTACCGTTCCCCCTGCAGTCTGTGGCATAGCGTTTCTCTCCGGAGGTCAGTCACCGTTTGAAGCCACGGAGAATCTCAATGCAATAAACAAATCAGGTTCATACCCCTGGCGTCTCACGTTCTCTTTCTCCAGAGCCCTGCAGCAGCACCCCCTTGAGATCTGGAGAGGCAAAGAGGAGAAAGTTAAGGAGGCACAGGCAGCTTTTGTTCACCGTGCCCGGTGCAATAGTGCAGCCAGCACAGGAAATTACACAAAGGAGCTCGAAGAGCACTTTGAATAGTTTCGATTCTTTGGAGGTGAGAGATGCGTTCGATCTGGAGCGGAGCATTGGCATTTGGTCTTATCTATATACCTGTGAAACTCTACGATGCCACCAGGACTCACAGGATAAATTTCGATATGCTCAGAAAAGAGGACCTCTGCCGTGTGAGATATGTTCGGGTTTGCGGAGAGAGTGGAGAGGAGGTGCCCTTTGATGAGATAGTCAAGGGGTACCAGTACCGCAAAGGCGAATATGTAGTGCTTGATCCACAGGATTTCAGGAGAGCCAATGTCAAAAAAACACAAACCATTGAGATACATGGTTTTGTGGATGGTGGGGAGGTGGATCAGAAATTTCTCGAAAAACCCTATTACCTTGAACCCCTCAGAGGAGCTGCAAAAGCCTATTCACTGTTAATCGAGGCGCTGCAGAAAAGCGGCAAAGTGGCTGTGGCAAGATACGTGATGAAAACCCGGGAGCATATGGCTCTTATAAAGCCGTATGAAAACGTACTGGTGCTGAATCAGATGCGTTTTGCAGATGAGATCCGTTCCTCTTCACAGCTTGATCTCCCATCGGTCAAAGAGCAGCAGATTCCGCAGCGTGAACTGGAAATGGCAGTTAATCTGATTGAGCAGCTTACGATCCCCTGGGAACCGGAGAAATATCACGATTCCTATTTTGAAGATCTTCAGAGAATAATACAGGAAAAAGTGGAAGGCAAGGCCCCAGAGGAAATCCCTGCGGAACCACCCCCTTCCCAAATCGGTGACCTTTTCTCCTCCCTTTCAAAAAGTCTTGAGGAAGCTAAAAAAAGACAAAAGGCAGCATAAACCAGGAAATGAAACAGGATTACTACCCTGAAGAGACGGATAACAACTCTGCAGCGAAATCAAACCAAAAGCATCGGGGCGCAGTGCAGAAGCTCCACCCCGATGTCTATACCCTGGGGGCAAAGGTTCAGTTCAAGGGCCCGCTCAGACCAATGCTGCCGGTACTGGTCGAAACGCCCTTTGACAGAAGGGGGTGGCTTTTTGAAATTAAATGGGATGGATACAGGGCAATAGCGGAGTGTTTAGGTGATAAAACTGAACTTTATTCCCGCAACGGCAAAAGCTTCCTCTCCCATTATCCCACTATAGTCAAAGAGCTTAAAGAGCTTGATTTTGAAGCTGTTTTTGATGGTGAAATCGTGGTCATAGATGAAAATGGCCGCTCTGACTTCTCAAGACTCCAGAACTACCGGCGCACCGGAGCCGGCACTGTTATCTACTACATTTTTGATCTGATCTACTTCAGAGGATATGACATCACCGGACTTCCGCTTCGCACCAGAAAAGCACTTCTTCAATCCATACTCCCCAGATCACTGCAGTTCATAAAGTTCAGTAACCATCTTGAAGAGCAAGGAAAGGCTTTTTTTAACACTGCCCAGAAATTTGGAGTCGAGGGTATTGTAGGTAAAGATGGTGCAAGCCCTTATATACCGGGAACAAGGAGCAGACGCTGGCAAAAAATTAAATTCACCCAACAACAGGAGATGGTGATCGGAGGTTATACGGTACAGGATAAAACAGAGGAGCTGCTCAGTTCGTTAATCACCGGAGTATACGAATCGGGAAATCTTATTTACACAGGAAACGTGGGAAGCGGTTTCAGCCATGATGAGCTTGCCGAAATTCCCCAAAAACTTAGCAAGTATTCCAAAGAGAGCTCTCCTTTTTCCAACCCACCGGCCTTTGATAGCAACACACGCTGGATTGCTCCTGAGCCTGTGGCAGTGGTGAGATTTTCCGAGTGGACAAAAGACAACATAATGCGTCACCCTGTATTTCTGGGGTTTCGGGAAGATGCAGAAGCGGGTAATGTAAAATTGGAACGAGCAGAGAAATCTGTTCAGCGCTATAATATCAAAACCGATGAAACAAAAATCTGCATAGATGACATTCTTATTACAATTACAAACAGCAAAAAGGTCTATTTCCCCCATGATAACGTCAGCAAGGGGGAGGTTATTGAATATTATCGTCAGATTGCCCCCTGGATACTGCCCCATCTAAGGGGCAGACCGCAGTCGCTGCACCGTTTTCCTGATGGTATAAGGGGAAAGGATTTTTACCACAAAAACATTGAAATCACCCCGTCCTGGATTACCACAGAAGAGATTGGTTCCGACGACTCAGAGGAGAAAATCAGATATATCTTATGTCAAAATGAAGCATCCCTTGTTTATATGGTTAATCTTGGGGCACTTGAAATAAACCCCTGGCTCTCAAGAGTTGGCAACCTTGACAATCCTGACTATATGGTAATTGATCTTGATCCTGTTGAGTGCCCTTTTTCAGAAGTGGTAAGAGTGGCGCTTGAGTTCCATTCGATTCTAAACAGAATATCTGCCCCAAATTACGTAAAGACAAGCGGTGCAACAGGACTTCACATCTTTGTACCCCTAAACGGCGCTTACAATTATGCCCAGGTTCGCCAGTTTGCCATGCTTCTGGCCCACACAGTCAACACTCAGCTTCCCGCAACAACCAGCATTGAACGCTCCCCAGCGCGACGAGTGGGCAAAGTGTATCTTGATTATCTGCAGAACATAAAGGGCAAGACTATTGCCAGTGTATATTCCTTACGCCCCAGAGATATGGCACCTGTGTCGATGCCCTTAAGCTGGGATGAGGTAAATGAATCACTTAACCCCAATCAATTTACAATCAAGACAGCACTTCAAAGGCTTCAGGCGAAGGGAGATTTGTGGAGACCGGTATTAGGCGAGGGCATCAGTATGGAGAACTGCCTTAGAAGGCTTGGTAAGATATTGTTTGATACGGGAGGATAGAAAGGAGCTTAGCAGATGAGCAGTTTTGATGCTATAGTGCTGGCATCAGATTTAGCGGGTGAACTGAGCAGGGATCCTCAGCTTACGCATTCGGCTCTTGTCCCGCTTTTCGGCAAGCCAATGCTTGATTGGGTTGTCGATGCTTTGAGGCAATCCAGACAGATAGAAAGCATAACCGTTGTAGGTCCTGAATTTCTTGATGAGCTTTTAAGTAAGAGACATATCCATAAGCGCATCTCCCCTGCAGCTGCGACACTAAGTGATTTTCGAAGTTCTCCGAACAGAGTGGATGGGTATATAATTGTACCTTGCGAAGCGGTTTATCTTACATCAGAAACCATAGACAAAGCTACAGAGGCATTTGTGAATACAGGGGCAGACATGGGTATACCCTATGTTTTGCCTGAAAAGTTTCCTTCAGGAATGCCTCTTCCCTTAAGTACCGAGGTACATAGTCAACGGGTTATCCCGGGCGTGGTTTCGTTTGTCAAAAACCCGAAATTGATTCCTGCAGCAATTAATAAACTGGTGCAATTCAACCGGGAGAAAAAAATTCTCTCCGATGCAGGAGTAATACTTCCGGCCATAGCAGCCATCGAGGACTCTATTCTTGAGCGTACAGATTTTAGGTTTGAACTTTTCCGATCAGATAATCCTGAAGTTGCCTTACTGGTCCGGAGCAATGAAGAGCTTAGGCATGCAGCCAGGATACTTCCCAATCCATATACCCCAAAGTTTAAAAAGGTCAAACTGATAGCAAATCCGAAATCGGGCCAGGGCATCAAGCTTCCCAATTTTCTTCAAAAAGCGTTTGGGGTCCGAAAACGCGCACTGGACAATATATCCGATCCACATCTTTTTCTTCAAAGAATCTCTCAGTATTTGCATGAGTATGGCTTGACTCCGGAAATAGAAATAGGAAAGAGCAGCGAAGATGCCTCCCGGATTGCCAGAGATTGTGCCCGGAAAAAGTACGATCTTGTTATTGCAGCCGGAGGAGACGGAACGATAAATGCAGTAATCAACGGTCTTGCATCGAGCGAGACAGCTTTTGGAGCAATACCTCTGGGAACGGTTAATCTGTTTGCTTTGCAGTTTAATATTCCCATGGAGGTCCGCGCCTCATGTCAGGTAATTGCAGAGGGAAACATCCGCACAGTGGATCTTGGTAAAGCGGATGAGCATTTCTTTATCTGTCTTTCAGGGATAGGGTTTGATGCCTTTGTGATCAGGAATGCAGATACCAAATTGAAAAAATTTCTTGGTGTTGCCGCTTACATACTGACCGGTATAACCAAACTCCCCCGTTATTCATTTAATCCTGTAAAACTTTATGTGGAAACTGAGGATGGAATATTTCAGAGTAAGGGTTATTCAGTTATCATAGGGAACGGCAAATATTACAGTGCCAATATGCTGATCGCTCCTCAGGGCAAAATTGATGATGGTTTTTTTGATGTTATAATATTCAAGAGAAAAAGCATATTCAGCTTTTTTCACTATATAAGGGAATTTAGAAAAGGTAACCTCACAGAGGCTGCAAATGTTGAGTATTACCGGTGCAAAAAGGTGTGGGTATTAAAACATGGACGCCATTATTTCCATATAGACGGCGAACCTCTCGGGCGCACGCCGGTAAATTACACAATTAATCCGGCGGCACTTAAGGTTGTTTGCTGAAAAGGAGCGAAGAACATCTTTGACCGTAAATGGTAGTGTCGCCCCCCTTAGCCATTCTGTAAGCTGGCAGGACCCGGAAAACTACATATCTCAATTAATCAGATTATTTCATCCCGGTCATCGCTTCAGCCACATTCACTATATGATCCTTGACTCTTCTGTAACTGTTCAGAATATCCGCAAAAACGGTGCTGAGCATTGGATCTATTTTCGTTTCTGAGATTCTGACAAGATGGCGGCTTCTCAGGTCCCTGAATTTTTCGGTGATATAGTCGCCGTTTGGAAGAGACTTTGTGAGGACAGTCTTTTGTCTTGTTGCATTGGCATCGTTGATGATGTCAAAATACTGAGACACCATATCATGGAGCTCGAGCATCTCATTTCTCATATCTTCCGGCATCACGATACCTGCGTTTATAATTCTCAGGTATAATTTAAGAATATTGGTTGTGTAATCACTTATAGTCTCATATTCATCAGAAAGCCGCATTTGTCTGCGTGCCTCATCGGAAATACTCTGTGAGATATTCAGTCCACCTCCCAGAAGCTCGGTAAGAAACATAATTATCTCGCTTTGCATATTATCAAGAATATCTTCCCGCTTGAATATTCTCGCAACGGCTTCTTCATCGGGCTCCTGCTGTACAATAACCTCGCGCAACCCATCGATCATTTTCCGGTTCAGTTCCCCCATAATCACAATCTCTTTACGTGACTGCTCAATACCCATCAGAGGTGTTTCAAGCATGAAAAAATCAAGGTGAGTGAGCTTAGGTTTTTCACGGGTCTTTTTGTCTGGAACGTATTTAACCAAAAGGGAGGTAATGGCAGGTATAAGCGGTAGAAAGAAGATTGTATTGATAATATTGAAACCGGTATGCGCTGCCGCGATTCCGGCATTAACATAAGGATAAGTTTCCACCCCATTTACCACCACCATTGCAGTTGGGTCTACAAAAATGAGAGATTGGATAACCTTTATGTATATCTGGAAGAATGCTGTTATCCATAATGCTCCTCCCAGATTAAATATGATGTGTCCATATGCAGCTCTTCTTGCATTGGTTGTATTGGTTCCCAGAGATGCAAGAAATGCGGTGATAGTGGTACCAATATTTTCACCCATAACAAGTGCAGCTGCGGTCTGAAAGTTGATGATACCAGTTGAAGCAAGGGTCATGGTTATTGCCAGAGTGGCAGATGAGGACTGTACCATGAAAGTCAGAATACAGCCAAGCAGAACACATTTTAGCACTCCCCAGTAAGTGTCTGCAGAAAACATGCTGAACCATTCTACAAATACAGGAATGTCCCGAATCGGCCGTAATCCATCATTCATGAGCTGCAGGCCGAAAAATATCATCCCTATACCCATTACGGTCATTCCAGTATACCTCAATTTCTCGTTTTTGGAGAAAAGAAATGCCAGTGCCGATACACCAAGGATTGGTAATCCATATTTTCCGATTGCAAGAACCACTATCCATCCGGTGATTGTGGTGCCAATATTTGCCCCCATAATTACACCAATGGCCTGTCTCAGTGTCATCAAGCCAGAATTAACGAACCCCACCACCATAACGGTGGTAATGGAGCTGGACTGAACAACACAGGTAACAACTGTACCTACTCCGGTTGCCATCAGGCGGTTGTTGGTGACCATACCGATCATGCGTCTCAGACGATTCCCTGCAATGGTCTGAAGACCATCTGACATATACCGCATTCCAAGCAGAAACAATCCCAGGCCACCTATGACACTGAATGCAATTGACAATAATAGCGATCGGTCCATTTTTAAATTTTACTCCAGGAGAATAAGAGAAAGTGAACACAGCTGGGTAACAGCACAGACTGCACTCCGGTTAGAATGATTTTGGAAGAATGATAGAATAAAGTTTGTGTTTTCATGAGGAGAGATAAAAATAAGTTTGTACCCAATTTAAAACAATTTTTTTTTGATAACTTATCCTGTTAAAACCGTTTTTTCGTGTGAAAAGCTAAAATATTATCAACCACGTTACTCTGTTTTGTTTTTTATACTCTTTTTTAACCATAAAATTTGGAATAGGTTTTTACAACCTTATAATAGAAGATCCCACATTTCTGTTTTTATACAGTTTACTCCTCAACATCCCACTTCCGGCCTACAGTAATAATTATTTTTACCCTATAGTTTTCACTACTTTCTGATTCAAAACGGGGAAAAAATGAACATTCCGGCCAAATTCGGTTTTTACGCGGTACTAACCGATCCCATAAAGGGTTATGAATATCTTACAAAGCTTCTGGTTGATAACGAAACGGCATTCGTTCAGCTGAGAATGAAAAATGCATCTCTGTATGAGATTGAAAAAGTCGCGCATATGATGAAAAAAATAACAGAGGGCACTAAAACAAGGTTCATTGTAAATGATCACCCCGATATAGTCATGAAAACAGATGCCGATGGGGTACATATAGGTCAGGATGACCAGCCATATGAAAAGGTGCGTGCATTATTGGGACCAGATAAGATAATCGGGGTTTCCACCCATTCCCCCTTACAAACAGAGCTGGCATGCAAAAAGTCTCCCGATTATATAGGTGTCGGCCCTGTTTTCCCTACACCCACAAAGAAAAATCCAGATCCGGTCATAGGCCTTGAAGGGATGGAAGAGATGCTTAAAAGAGCCACGGTTCCTGCAGTGTGTATCGGTGGTATAGATCTGCAGAGTCTGGCCGATGTTCTAAAAGCGGGAGGGGAAAATTTCTGCATGGTTAGACAATTAACGCAGAGCGACGATCCACAGAAGGTTCTGGACAAGATTTCGGAGATCTGCTCAGGTAGTTTGTAATTTTCAGATGGCTTATCTGTGGGTTATCAATCCGGATGTGCCGTAATTGCAATGCTTTATATGAAAGAAATAAATATTGGAGAATAGAAAAGTCATGCTCAAAAGCAGGCTTTTCGTTCCCTTAGGGCTAAGAATTGGGACCACACAGGGTTAAAGCGATATCTTACCCTGCACAATTCCGGTTCTCAAATCTTTTAAGGAACTGTTTGCGTTTATGCTCATTACGATGTTCGGGGCAGTACTTAGGATATACAAATTGCCGGGGATACACCTTAACATCGTACTCTTGATCACACCGATCGAGAGAGCATTTAAACACTACGTGGGCTATCTCACTGTTCTCATGTTCGAAAATGAGGTTTTCTTCTGAGATGTCCTTGTGCTCGACCTTCTTTTTCTCCCGGTTCTGAGGGTTTTTGTGAAATGCACAATATTTCGCCGATTTGATTCCGTAAAAGACTTCCTCACACCCCGGGACTGCACACTTTATCTCAGTCATTTTCTGTTTTCTGTAGTTTCTCGGTATCTGCATCATATTATCTCTTTTCTACAGGGAATAATTCAACATTTTACAGCATAAGAGATTATAGCTTTATAGCAGCAATAAATCCAACAATAAAGTTTTTTTGAATGGGGACGATTGGAGATCAGTTTAAGTTTCTGTGTTACGACAACAAAAATCCAGCTTGTTATTGCTCTGTCAGTCCCAAAACCAATTATTCAGCACAATCCCATGCCCCCTCTGTGTGTCCTAATACTTTAAACGACTAACTCACAGGATTGTCAACAATTCTTTTGCTTTGCACGGTTCTGCAGTAGTCTATCAAAATACTGATTCAAAACTCTGTTGTCCTATCTTTTGCCAGGTAAAACCGAAGATGAACAGTGCTGCGCCCATATTTTTCGCTTGGGTAATCAGCGGCAGGTAAGACTGCAGTTAGGTAAATTCCCATTGTCCACCCACCCCCTTCACAAAAGCGAAGTTTGCGGAGCGCTATAAGCGCGGCACCCGAGGAAGAATGACGAGTTGAAAGGAGAACCGGTAAGTTTACAGTTGGTTTGGTCGAAGTTGCCCGGCAGCCGCCCGGAATTTTCTTAAGATCCCATTTTAAAACAGTCCGGTATTTCCCTCTCTGCAGCTCCGATTTATTACTCCGGCAATACATAAAAATTTTCTCCATCTATCTCACAGGGCAAACGGCAGTAAGCTCCTAAAAAAAAACTATCGGGTACAAATCCGCCCCAATCACTGGCGAATCGCCGGTCCTTTCCCGGGGCCAATTGTTCGAGTCCTCGAGTTTTGGCCCTGGGAAGAATGTAGGTCGGTGTTTGGGGCTGAAGGCCCCAATTGTTTTTGAAACAGCGCTTCTTAGCGCTGGACTCTTAAAAAAAGTAATGAAACTCAAACACTCTCTTATGTATATATAATTACCGGAGTAATAAGTATGCCTGCGCGGGTGATTTTCACCTATCCCCATTGAATGATATATGGCTTACAAATTGCACTATTTTTTGTTAATACGCCAGTCGTAACCTACTATATACATTACCGGGCAGTTTATGGGCTTACTGAAGTGTTAAGGCCTGCCACAATCTGGTTTGTTGCAAAAACAGAAAGGGAGAACAGCTATGTACAAACGACGAATACTTGTTTCCTTGCTTTGTATTTCTGTGCTTCTCTTTAACAGTATCAACTGTGCTTATATTCTTGATGGTGCAAAGGAGCCACACGAAAGAACCACCGAAATTCAGTGGGCGTATGTTGTTATGGATATTTTTCTAACCGGCTCTATCGGTTTGGTTATAGATTTTGCTACCGGGGCAATTTACAAAAAGGTTGAAAATACCCCTTGTGTTCTTGAGGATAAAATAAAGATGCATCTGGTAGAGCTGAAGATGCCAGTGTATGTAATGAGAAATGACGTTTTTTACGCTGTAACAAATTCTGATACAGATGGTATTGTATATACTGAGATATCAAGTGATATTTTTCCCCAACATGTTTTGGAAGCAATAATGAATGAACTCCAATAGCATAAACTTGAGCTGTCAAGAGCACCTGAAGATTGGAACTGGTAAACAGTTCAGTTGTCCTGTTCCCTTAAAAAAAACAAAATTCCGTAAAGCGCTGTAAACATAAAACCGGGAAGAATGAGAATCCGCAAGGAGAACCGGTAAAGTTACGGTTAGTTTAATCGAACTGGTCGGGCTGCAGCCCGGAATATCCTCACCCTTTTAGATATTAAACACTCTGTATTCCCCTACCCTCAACATCAGTTTCTTTAAGTAAATAGCATTACAAATGTTTTTCGCGTTAAGCAAAGAACTATAGGCAGGTATTCTGATCCAGGATATATATTGAAACCGTCACAAATGAAAAGCACACATCTTTTTTACGCTATTTTTTATGGAAAAAATTCCGATCTTACTTCTTTTGGTTTTGATTTCCCCCAGAGCATCATTTGGATTAACTTCGGGCAGCAGTTTCAATTACGGGGACAGCAGCTATCATTATGAAATGTTTATTCATACAAGCCTCGATATTGACACTCTGAGGGATTTTGTCATAGGTGAAGAAAGTACAAGAGCATTCAGTCCTACAGTTGATACTATCATTTACAAACCAGTGGATTCATTTTCCGCAGATGTGGAGATGAAGTATAGATATCTTACTTTCACTGGCTACTCAAAATTCCGCAAAACATTTGTTCCCCCTGACACTGTCAGACTGGAACTTATGGAATTTGAGAGTAACTGGTCTGCACTACCGACCCCTCAGATAACAGAGATAACCTATTCTGTTCATAAAAATGATATAGGAACAGTTCTTTTCTATTCGCAACAGGTTACTCTGAACAGAAATATTAACGCACTCCAGCTGATACTGTTGAAATGGAACTTAAATTTCTTTAGAAAAAGGGTAGAACATACGATAAAGGAAATGGAGCTAAATGTTTACTAAGATTATAAATATGTTAAGAAAGTTTTTTAACAGAGTATATCTAAATCTGAGAGTTTTGGTCCTGATATTTAAAAACAGGTGGCTTAAAGCAGATGATTTAGGGCAGAGCTATAATTCCATATCACCCCATTATGATGAAAACTGGCTTAATCATCTTCGAGATGTAACTGAGCGGCTTTTGTTAAATCTTCCAGATCGGGATTTGAAAACAATTGCAGATCTGGGATGCGGAACAGGATTTACCACTGAGATCATTTCAGCCAGATACCCTAAAGCCCGCATCACCGGGATCGATATTTCCAAAGGAATGATTGAAATTGCCAGAGAGCGCACCGGGGAGCAGGTCTCATACTGTGTTGATGATATGCTGAATTGGCTGAGAATGCAGGAGAGTGAGAAATTTGATCTTGTTGTTTCTGCGTGGTCAATGGGGTATTCTTATCCTGCAAAGATTTTCAGGGAAGTATCCAGAGTTTTAAAAAAGGGCGGATGTTTCTTGTTTGTGGTAAACTTTTCCGATACACTCCAGCCTGTATTTAATGTGTTCAGAAGTTGTATGCGCACTTATCCATCATACGTAGAGAAGATAGTCCTGCCCCGTTTCCCTTCAAACGGAAAACAGGTAAAGCGTATGATGAAAGGGGCGGGACTGGAGGAGTTGTTTTATGAGGAAGGCAGACATATGATTAAGGAGAATCAAACAACAGAGCCTTTGTGGTCATGGATTGTCAACACCGGAGTATTGGCTGGTTTTGACAAGATAATGCCACTTCGGGAGGAGAAGGTTCTTCAGAATTTTTTCGAGGAGCAGTTACGCACAAACTGGCAACCTCTAACCCATCACTACGTAATGTCATCAGGGCGGAAACAATGATCAGACAGATTTTTATACTTATTCGCATTCTTCTTGACAGAAAAATCACTACAGTTCCACTATCAGTTCTCAAAGAACTCAGGAAAAAGGGCATACGACGTCTTCCTGTTGATGTTGACAGGAAATTAAACCGTGGTTTACCAGCACTAAGCTCTGTACGTTTTCTTCACAGCTGGCTTGGATCAGAAATGATTACCCGTCATAATGATCAGTGGGTTATAAACTCCTTTACCCCGCCATTTCCGGGTGCATCCTTTAACCGCGCATTCGAGAACCTGCGCAGTGGCAGACGCTATAATCCGATATCCTGTTTTGTTGCTTTGACAAAAGATTGCTCCTATGATTGCTGGCATTGCAGTGTGCAGACCCGAAGAAATGGAAATCTATCAACAAAAGAGTGGTTATCTGCTATAGGGGAACTAAATAATATTGGTCTGAGTATCATAGGATTTACCGGAGGAGAACCACTGAGTCGTGAAGATCTGCCTGAAATTATAAGAGCGGCTTCAAATGGCGGTGCATCAACAATACTTTTCACTTCAGGAGCTGGCCTGGATGCTCGAAAAGCAGCCCAGCTTAAGGATGCAGGGTTATGGGCGATCTGTATCAGCCTTGACACTCCTGACAAAGATCTCTATAATAAAATGCGCGGGTCAGAATCGGCCTTTGACAATGCAGTAAAAGCAGTGCAATTGTCGAAAGAAGCCAACCTTTATACTATGATAGGGGCTGTTGCCACAAGAGAATTTGTTGAGAAAAAAACATATCTGCCACTTTATGATTATATTCGGAGCCTCGGGGTTCAGGAGTTGCGCATTGTGGAGCCTATGCCCTGCGGAAAGCTTAAAGCAGACAGTCAGGATCATCTTCTTACAGAGGAGCACACAAAGACAATCAGGGATTTTCACAGAAATGTAAACCGCAAAGGGAAACTGCCAAAAGTTTGCGCATTCAACCAGATTGAAAGCCCAGAAGTATTTGGCTGTTCCGGTGGGATTCAGCATCTTTACATTGACACTGCAGGTGAGGTATGTCCCTGTGATTTCACTCCCCTCAGCTTTGGAAACGTTACACAGGAAAACCTGAGCAGCATAATTGACCGTATGAGCGAAGCTCTCGGTGGCCCGCGCTGTGACTGTATGCTGCAGAAACATCACACCCTTTTCTCATCCTACTATGATCAGGGATATCCTCTGCCAGTTGAAACAAGTCTTGAAATCTGCAAAAAACTTCCACAGGAAGCACTGCCTGGGTATTATAAGATGGTGTCAGGGAGGTAAGATATCGGATCTCTTGCTATGGTGGGGGATTATGTAAATTTTTGTTTCCGGTTTTATTCTTAGTTCCGCTCACACTGCCTGTCCTGAGCTCCCAGTCGAAGGGAGCATCCCGATTTCCGAATCGGGATAGTCGAAGTGTTCTTAAAATTATAATTGAAAGTAAAAGAGATTGAGTGAGAGAATAAGGATGATTTGGGCGGCTGCCGCGGACAGCACCGGTCCTCCTTTCGGCTCGTCGTTCCTCCTCGGTCCCTCGTTTATACCGCTCCGAGGACTCCGCTTTTTGGAGGGGACTGGACAATAGGAATTGTCCACCTGCAGTCCTCCCTGCCGCGGTTTACCCGGGCGGTATTTGCATTAATCAGTTAAGATGTGTTTTAAACCACACTCTTCACATAAGCTAAGGTTTGACATATGGATTTTTCAATCTAAAGGGCTACAATATCGCTTACCTTAGCGTGCCCCCGTGACGTACGACCGCATTGAATGGGTAGCGGAAGATCCCGTTGAGGTCCTCCGAAAAGGGAGCTGCAGCGAGGGAAAGGCTTTTCCCATCCATATTTCCCTGTGTACAGAATGAGATTAAGAATGATCTGGGCGACTGACGCAGCGCCTACAGGAGACGCAAATACAGAAAAGGAAGAAAAAGAAGGCTTAAACCGACTCTGCCCAAGATAACAGCTAAGACCAGCGAAAGTTTACAGGAGAACTCAGTACCTGTACCGGTACAGGAGCCAAATGAGAGTTTTGAAAATCCACACTCAGTGGATCCCGGCTCACAGCCGTACAGCTCAGACGGAAGCTAAGACTCCGGCAATTAAACTTGCATAAAAATTTTCTCCATCTATCTCACAGGGCGAACGGCAAACTATCGGGTACAAATCCGCCCCAATCACTGGCGAAAGCGCGAATATTGGAGCAAGTGTGGGTTTGGCCCTGGAAAGAAAGTAGGTCGGGGTTTGGGGCTGAAGGCCCCAATTGTTTTTGAAACAGCGTTTCTTAGCGCTGGACTCTTAAAAAAAGTAATGAAACTCAAACACTCTCTTATGCATATATAATTGCCGGAGTAATTAGACTGTACTTTTATGTAAAACCATTTCTCTTTACTGCCCTCAACGCATTTTCTAACAGATGCGACATCCCCCCTTTGTCTTTAAAATAGAAAAAATCACCCATTTATAACTAAAATCCCTGCATAACCCACAAAGTTGCCTGCATAACTGTTCAGTTTATCTGTTCCATACCCAGAAATGTCCTGAATCTGTTCGCACTCATACAGCAAAGATACCAAACATGCCACGATTATAATCTTTCAAAGTGTGCATACAACTGCTTTGCACCATGTAAACGTATATATAGCAATCTGTTAACAATGAATTATCACCCTGCGAACAGCACATTGCCACTATGATAACAGACCAGTATAACCCTGTTAACCCAAAACAAATTCTTTGAAAACGATGGTAAAACGGGTATAAACAGTATCATTCAAAAACTGCACTGGGGCTGTTTGCAGGTTGTAGAAACCAGATTCGCAACCACTCAGAAGCCTGTTAGTCTAATGACGAGGTTACGTTTTCACACTACAACATACAACCGACTACTGGTTTTCCGATATGTTCTTTGCTTTCAGAGGGCTTTTTGCTGTTACTTGCTTTCTGTTCGCCAGCCTACGACAAGTAAAAAGCACAATTTTCTTTACATCATACCATACCCTGTTATATTGTATAGAATGAGAGTTTCCCTGTTTTACCGCCTTACAATTACCCGCTCACAGATCTGCTTCAGGCTGCTCTCATAATTATCGCAACATTTTTGATGTTCTCTGGGTTTGCAGGCAACAGATGCGCTTGCCCGTGCTTATATCAGGTGAAAATGAAAAATTCCCTGATGCAAACACTTTGTTGATGGTGAGCTTTGAGGCAGAAGAGAGAAACCGGTCGGAATATGAAAAGGGCTGATTAGCTTTAAATAGTTATTTATACTTGACACTGAAGTAGTGAAAAAGCAATTTATTACAATGAAAACACCAGATACAAGCAGGGAAAAGCACACCGATCATTCTGTGCCCAAACACAAAACACCGCTACAGTGGCGAGATTGCTACCACACGTATATTCGGAAACTGAGGTAAAAAAAATCATTACTGCTCACAACAACATTAAACACCAATTGATGCTCTATCTTGCATACGGATGTGGAATGAGACTCAATGAAATAAGGTTAATAAAAAAGGAACATCTGGATTTTTTGCGCAAAATTATCAGGGTGGAAGGGTGCGTTATTAATGGGGCACAGCAGCTCAAAAACCACCGAAATTTATACCCATGTTAATTCTGAGAGCATAAAAAAAATAAAAAGTCCTTTAGCAAACCTTAACCTGTCTGAGGACGACCAGAATAACAAAGAACGAACCAAATGAAAAAAAAAGTTCAACATTTACTACAATATGGTACAAATATATAACTTTTATGTGTTTTAGTTTATTAAAGTGTGACCTAAGAAGTTCACACTTTAAGGAGTTGGCTGCAATTGTAACCCGAGGAAAAATGAGATCGCGCGCGGATTTATGAAAAAGGAAATTTTATGACATTGCAAGAATTAAATAAAAGTGCCATCGCAGAATTGCCCAAATCATATAAATGCTATTTTCCTGATTTCATCAAAGATATTTTTGACAACTATATACGCGAACTTCAGAATTTGTCCCCACAAAACAGGCTACATCAAGAAAAGTATGTATTGATATCACAAAAGCTTACGTACGTTCAAAAACTTGCGAATGAAATCCATATGGCAATAAATGATTATTTTAATGGAAATGTGAAGTCTTGCTATAAACGATTAGAAGAAGTAATTGAAGAAGAAAGAGACTTGTTTGAAAGACTTATTACCAGCCCTAAAGATCAAATGACTATTCAGAATATTCATCCACGCGGTCTTTTCCGAATTAGAAAGATTGTTAACCCCACGTCACAAATTGACCGTAAAGAATTGTTTCATGTTCCTTTTCAATACCGACATAATGTAGCAACTGCACGTTATAGTATACCCGGCTTACCCTGCTTGTACTTATCTTCAAGTCTTCATATTGCGAAGAAAGAGCTAGGCTTGAGAAAGAGTTTAAACAAAGTGTATGTTTCACGATTTGAAGCATCACCAGATTTCAATATGCGTATTCTAGATTTTGGTTATCAACCAGAATTACTAGGTGATTGGAACTGTCAGTGTTTTGATCGCATTGTCTTTCCACGGATAATATTCTGGCCATTGATTGCGGCATGTTCCATTTCCGTAAATTGTCAAAAAGCAACATTCAAACCAGAATATATTGTACCTCAATTCTTATTTCAAATAGCTTCTACTTTGTTTAATTTCGATGGAATCCGATATTTCTCTACCAAAGTTGGCTATGAAAGACCTGTGAACATTAATTATGCAATTAAAGTGAAACACATCCACAAAACTGAATATTGCACTTGGCTTAAAGACCAGTTTCTTTTAACGACGCCAATTTTATGGGATGAAATTAAATCAATTACAGAACAATCACATTCGATGTTATTGCAGAATGAAAAATGCCAAATTCGCCAAGGAAAAAAAATGATAGATTATATCGAAACTGAATATAACCAGTTAGAACAAAAAATCGAAACTCTGTCATTGGCAAAAATATAAGAGATCAGGAGCGCGCGAGGAAAACAGAACGAATCGGGTTACAACAACAGCCAACAGCCGCATGCCGGGTGAGTACACCCCAAATTGCGCTGATACTGGTGGTAGGTAAAATTATCGCCTGCTCAAGCTTCGAAGACTCGCTTAGACAGGCAATAATTTTACAATGCTTTTAGGCGCAACTTCGGCATGCGGCGGAACGTTGTATGAAATGCTTGGGAGGCTATCAGAAACCATGAGAAGATACATGTGCGAAGAAATAGAAGAAAAACTACCAATTGAGGCATATTATGAAATCAAGTAAGTACGCATTAGTCCACATCGCCGATATTCATTATCGGAAAGAAACACCAGAAGGTGCATCCAGTATCATAAAGGCGTTTCTTAAAGACTTGGAAGAGCAAATTAAAACAAAAAGTGACTATCAATTCATGATTGCCATTACGGGTGATATTGTCCAAAAGGGTTTTGATTTAGACTCATATCAAGCTTTTATAAACGAGCTTGATAGCAAATTAAATGAAATGGGATTACCCAAAAATGCCCGGTTATTAGTGCCAGGAAACCATGATATAGACCGTAATTTGGTCGCAGAAAAAACGGACGAATTTCTTGATATACATAAAAATGTTTCCAAAAATGAGACAATTTTTAATGATGCATTGAGCAATAGTAATATTATTTCATCTAAGTTTGAAAATTACGACCTATTCTTAACTGAATTTACTGACCATAAAGAGCCCTATTCTGTTTTAGGTTGGGGGAAAAATATAAACAATGAATTAGGAGTGTATTGTCTAAATACTGCTTTGTGTTCATTTGGCGGTCATAACGAAATAAATGACGATGGTGAACTAGCGATTTGTACACGCAATTTAGTCAGTTGGTGTAATTCTCAAAACAATAAAACAAATATTTTGCTAATGCACCACCCAATCGACAACCTTAATGCTTGGAGTAAAAGTGAATTGCAAAAAATAATCGATAATCACTTTCCGATATGTTTATGTGGTCATAGTCATCTTACAAAAGTATATAGTTCCAAACTACCTCCATCCTCATACATCTGCGTTGCACCACCTCTGTTTTGTGGAAAAGACAGTCTCTTAGCTTATTCAATAATCGAAATAGAAGAGAATGAACCCTCAAGAATATTTTACAGAGAATACTCAAACGGTAAATTTTTCCCGAGTCATAATCTAACTAAGAACGTAAACGGTGTAATTGACCTTGATAATGTGAATCTAAAATATTTAAAAGAGTTTGAAGACGATCTCAATCAAGCATTAACTGCATATAAAGGGCAGCCAATAATATTTATTGAACCATATATCTCTGAATCCAGAGAATTTAACGATACGGAAAATCTAGTTAATTCGGTTATTGATTCTCCTGAGAACATATTAATCGTTGCACCTCCACAGTTTGGACTATCTTGTTTGGGACGATACATGCGCTTGGAAGCATTAAAGGCAAACAATTTTTGGCTATATATTGATATACTTCGGGAAAATAGAAAAAATATTCATAGAAACATTGAAAAAGAACTACTTAGATTTAAAAAAAATAAATCAGATGTTAGATGTGTAATCATTGATAATTGGGATAAGGCAAATCAAGAGCATAAAATTATTTCAGAAAATTTGGACAAATATTTTGAAGGTATTCCCTTGATCTTCTTATCAAGCGAAAATTCGTATTCTGGTCCGCTTTCTGGTTTAGAAAAGCTTCAACGACAGTTTCGGCTACTTCACTTACAAGCGTTAAAAAGAAATTCCATTAGACAGTTTGTTTCTCATTACAATAGTCAAGACTCAGATGAAGAAGACGAACTTTTAACGCTCACAACCTCGCACCTCGAATCTCTAAACATCCACAGAACCCCTTTGAATTGCCACACCTTGTTGAGAGTTCACCAGAGTGGCTATAGTGAAAAACTCTTGAATAAATCAAAACTAATGAAAGCCATTCTATTTGTGCTTTTCACTGACCCTGAAAGTTTTTACTATTCTAACTCCAAACCCGAAGTGGATGATAGCACTTTTGTATTAGGATGGTTTTGCAAGAAGTTGATTGAGAATGGCACGAGAAGTTTTAACAGTATCGAGTTCAAAAAAGAAATTAAAGATCTTTGTGAAAAAAGATATATTACTCTCAATATAGAAGCCATGATGAATGTGTTAACAGACAACAACATTTTAATCAAGTATGGAGACACGCTTGAATTCAAGCACAGATACTGGGTTTTTTACTTTGCAGCAGAATATATGCACCATGATGTTAATTTTAAAGAGTATATTTTGCAGAATAGAAGATATGCAAATTTTCCAGAAATATTGGATTTTTATTCGGGCTCTGACGGAAGAAGGGAAGATATTCTCGAAATATTACACAGTGATCTTCAGTCGTTAATTTCTGAAGTTGATGAAAAAATTGGCATTAAAGGCGAGTTTAATCCGTTGTCTAAGTTCTTATGGTCACCACCTGATAAATTGATAGAAGAAACAAGGGTGAAAATCGCAGAAAAAATTGAATCCTCAAATTTGCCCGCAGAACTAAAAGACCAACAAGCCGATAAGCATTATAATTCTAATGCTCCATATAACCAGAGTATCAATAATTTTCTGAATGAATATTCTGTTATTTGCCTCATGGGAAGTATTTCAGCATCTTCCAGAGCGTTAAGAAATAGTACATTTGTAAAACCTGAATTAAGGTTAAAGGTTGCTGAGACAATTTTCAAAGCGTGGGAAGAAATTTCGAAGGTCATATTCTGGCTTTCTCCTATTTTGGCAATAAATGGACGTGCTATGCACGATGGATTTTCTCTTGTTTTATCAGAAGATTTTTCAAACGACCCTCAAATCAGATTTAAGCAAGTTTTGACAGCTAACCCCAATAATGTGGTTCGTTTGTTGAAGGATGACTTGGCATCCAAGAAAATAGGGAAATTATTTTATGAATTATTAAAGGATGGGACTACTGAACTCCAGAAGCACTTTATTTCTATTTTTCTTTTAGAAGTTCGACCTTCTGGTTGGTTTGACAATTTACTTGAACACCTTAACCGTTTACATCCAAGTTCTTATTATTTAGGGGATTTTCTGTCTTCTATAAAAAGTGAAATTCAATTGGGAAGTATGAGAAAAAGTGAAGAAGCGCAATTAAAGCAACTAGTAGGTGCAATACTTGCCAAACGCCGATATGCATCTAAGGCTTTGCAAAATAGAACGAAAGAGATACCTTCAAATATGGTTATTAGTGAAAAAAATAAATTACCAGTCGATCAACTGTTAGCAAAGTATAACCCTAGTAGTCCAGAAAACCATTCGAGAACACTTCGTTAAATAAAAAAACTAGGAATTATCACACATATGATTGATAAATATTTTTAGCCTTAAGAGAAAACGTATTAAAAGGTATTCCAATGACAATATTTTTAAGAAAAGAAGCAGTAAACATGAAAACCGCCTCCCAAGCACATCATACAACAACGGCTATGCGGTTCGGGCGGAGTACCGCCCTCTCCCAAATTGCCCTACGCTACGCTTCGGGCAACTTCGCATAGCCGCAAACGTTGTTTGCAATTGGGGCGGTACTCAAAGACAGAAGACTGCGCCGAAATAAATCTAAAGACAGACAGAAATCAACATCGTTATAGGAGGAATAGATATGGATGTACCTAATACAAGTTATCCTGATTTTCAGAGAAGGGTAATAGCAGCACTTAATAACAAAAAAGTTAATAATAAATGCAACTCATGTGGAGAAAATGATTGGAGTATTTCCGACCAACCATTTGGCATTGTAATAACGTCTCCGAATGCGGGGTTCAGCTTACCACCTCCTAATATTCCAGTTGCGTTTATAGCTTGTAATAATTGTGGAAATATTAGGATGCATTCACTTGCTGCACTTGGTGTTGACAATCAAGGAGGTACTAAATGAATGCTCAATTACCGAGATGCTATATACACTATGATCCAGAGAGAATTGACTACACATTATCCGAGCAAGAATTGAACGAACTTAAAGACCTTTCAGAAAATAACTGGAAAGATTTTTGTATAGGTTGCCTTGGAGTAGGAATACCATGCGCGATAAATGCTGCAGTATTTTATTTCGATGCTGCCTCCAATAACACAACTCCATCTTTTTCATTTAACCTTAACCTAATATTTGCAATTCTTGGAATAGTGCTGGGAATAGCATTTCTCCTTTCTTGGATAAGGACACAAAAAAAATCTGACAAAATTGTAGAAAAAATAAAGGCAAAACCGAGAATGCAATTTCCTATGAATATGCAGCCTGTCGGACAACTTCCTGAAAATAATTTTGGCATTCCAACTGTTACACAACCATAAATTTGATAGAATGATTTCAACATAAATGTAAAAATCAAGACAGATTTAAGATCGGCGGTCGAAAAAAAGCATCGCCCCAACAACCAAACAACAGCGCCATGCCAAAATTACTTTAAACTAAGGTAGGCGGAATTATCGCCAGATCAAGCTTCGAAGACTCGCTCGACAGGCAATAACTTCGCAATACTTTTAGCCGTAACTTCGGCATGCGGCGGAAGTTGTGCGCAATTGTCAGCCGCGAGGAATAAGACCGCAACGGAAAATAAGAGGCGCGCGGAGAAAAAACTATTAAGATGTTAAAAAGGAATTTGCATAACTAAGCTTAAAGGATAAAATCAATGATCCGAGAAATTGCTAATAAAATTAATGAACTATCGAAAATTTATGAGATTGGCAAGCTGCAAAATATTCGCACAGAAATAAAGAAATTAAAGCGGAGGCCAGGTTCTGACATTTTTGATCATTCGACAATTGATAAAAATGATAAGTGGGCATTTCATTATGGTGGTCGAAAGGAATTACAATTTAATATTGGTCTTGAAGAAGAAGGATTCAGGTATGGTTTAGCACTATCACTTGAAGCAAGTCATACCTTGCCGGATATTTCTATTCTTTATCCAAAAGCAAAACGATTAAATCAATTCATCCGGCAATATCCAGATTTTTTTTCTGATTATAAAATGTGGCATTACCAAGAAAATGGAAGAAGCAATATTTATCCTGTAAAACCAATTTCTGAAGATCTGCTTAAATTGCATACGTTTATATTCATAGGTAAGTTATTACCAGAAAACAAAATTGATTATGATGAAGTTCTTAAGACATATGACGAGCTTTTAAAGCCATATGTATTCGTTGAAAAAAATGTAAATAGTGAAATTATTGAATACGGTATGAATGAGGACAATGCATTTAATTTTGAACTTAAAACTCGTAAGCTGCCTAGGAAACGTGATTACACTATTGAGGAAAAATCTATAAACTTGGCGGTAAGGCATACATTGGTGCAGGAAAAACTGATTCAAATCTTATGTGAGAAATACGGAGCAGACAATGTTTCTCCGGAGCATCCTATCAGTGGAAAAAAAATAGATGTTGTATTGAAAAACGGAAAAACAATCGTCTTTTATGAAGTTAAAATATGCGGCTCTGCAAAAGCTTGTATTCGCGAAGCACTCGGTCAACTAATGGAATATTCCTATTGGCCAAATAGAAAAAATGCTGATTTGTTGGTTGTGGTAGGTGAAGAAGAAATAGATTCAAAAACTGCAAAATATTTGAAGTATTTGAATAGCGTTTTTAGTTTACCTATTCAATATGAAAGTATATCAATCAATTAAATAAAATTGGCGGTGTACGGAGAAAAAATTTACAAAACAATAATAAAGACAAAAACAATTAAGAGCGCGCCGGAAATAGGAGTTGCGGGGAAATAAGATCGCGGCTGCCAACAGACGCACAACATCAAGCGTTTTTTCTGCATTCAGGATGCAGAAAAAACCTGTTGAACGAAGCGTTCATCAAAGCAACTGCTGCTATATTATTTATAGGAAAAAGTATTCAGGGCTTAACTTCAGATTCCGGGGCATTCTGTTGTGCAGCAGACACCAATCCCTTAAAAACACATACTGTATGACGATTCTTATCTGACATTACTCCCCCACAGAGTTTAAAAATTCCTTTTTTGACATAGCAAACCTACAGGCATCCATAAATGCTCATTTGACATCGGCATTGACACACTCCTTTACCGCCCATTCAGCTCCTATGTTACCATTGCATCCCTCCTGCCAGGAGGGATGATCAATACCAGTTTCAACAGACCCCTTTTGCACCTTTGACATATCAGCGGGTTCTTCCCTGTTCTTTCCAGAATCTGCTCCCACCAGCTGCCAATTGTTTCCTTTGCAGCCACCGCATACTCACCCATAAGTTTTCTGCACAGGTTAATGTTTTCCCTGCGATCACGGTTTGCAAACAGACCGAAGTGCCGTATTCTCATAAAGCCACCGGGAAGAACGTGGAGCAGAAACCGCCGTATAAACTCCACCGCAGACAGGGTCATCACCTTGCGTTTACAATCGTTGCGGTAATCGGTATAGGAGAAGGTGACTTGACCGTCTTTAAAGGAGAGAATGCGATTTTCGCTTATGGCTATACGGTGAGTGTAGTTGCCAAGGTAGTTAAGAACAGCCTTGGGAGATGCAAATGAGGGTTTGATATAGACAACCCACTCCTTTCTGTAGAGGAGACTGAAGAGGTCGTGAAGTTTACCTTTATCAGTAAACACTTCCAGAACACCGTGGTACTTTATCTCCCCTGCGGCAAGCGCCTGTTTAAAGTACTCCATAAATTTTCCACGGTACACCTGCTTTATCACATCAATATGAGCGAAGAAATCGTTTCTGCAGTGTTTCCACAGGTTGTCTTTTAAACGAAGTCCACCTGCTCATCATCTCAATGAGGAAGTACTTGCTGGTGCCCTTACATGGCGGGACTATTTCAAAAAACACCAAAATGCCATTTCGCTCTGTAGGAGCGACACACCTGTAGCCTGGGGTGAAGCCCGGCGTAACCCCAGGTAAGGAAATAAAAAAATCATCCGGTCCAAATAATTGTAAGGCCAGTGCCAAAATATGCTGTGCAAGTGCCGAATTTTGCACATCCAGCGCCCTGACCGACCAGTGCAAGCGCATATAATTGTAAGGCCAGTGCCAAAATATGCTGTGCAAGTGCCGAATTTTATACATCCAGCGCCCTGACAGACCGATGCAAGCGCATATAATTGTAAGGCCAGTGCCAAAATATGCTGTGCCAGCGCAGAATTTTGCACATCCAGCGCCCTGACCGACCAGTGCAAGCGCAAATAATTGTAAGGCCAGCGCCAAAATATGCTGTGCAAGCGCCGAATCTTGTACATCCAGCGCCCTGACAGACCGATGACAAGCGCATATAATTGTAAGGCCAGTGCCAAAATATGCTGTGCAAGCGCCGAATTTTGCACATCCAGCGCCCTGACCGACCAGTGCAAGCGCATATAATTGTAAGGCCAGCGCCAAAATATGCTGTGCAAGCGCCGAATTTTGTACATCCAGCGCCCTGACAGACCAGTGCAAGCGCATATAATTGTAAGGCCAGTGCCAAAATATGCTGTGCAAGTGCCAAATCTTGTACATCCAGCGCCCTGACGACCAGTGCAAGCGCATATAATTGTAAGGCCAGCGCCAAAATATGCTGTGCAAGCGCCGAATCTTGTACATCCAGCGCCCTGACCGACCAGTGCAAGCGCATATAATTGTAAGGCCAGTGCCAAAATATGCTGTGCAAGTGCCAAATCTTGCACATCCAGCGCCCTGACGACCAGTGCAAGCGCATATAATTGTAAGGCCAGCGCCAAAATATGCTGTGCAAGCGCCCCTTTGGGAGCTACACAATAAGAACTAATCATTATTCAAAAGCTGTTTTTCAGATTTTTGCTGGTTTGCAGATATGATTGCTTTATTTCGTTGTCGTCTAAGGTGGAAAGGATCGTTACACCATTCTTTCACCACAATGCCTTTCAACACTGGAACAGTACTACCGGGCATTCAAACCCAAACTGTAATTTTTTGAAGGACATGGTGAAAAGCAGCTCTCATCCCACATGGCAGAGATTGCCGTTAGCAATGCTGCGAAACGTGCCGATATTAAAAAGACCATTGCTCCTCATGTGCTCAGACACTGTATACCACTTCTGAAAGTAAGAAGAGAGTATACCTATTAGAAATAGCTACTCTCTATCTCCTTATCATACGTGTTTTTCTTGTCATTGATCAGTTATAAATATATAATTGAATACCTTCAGATATTAGTTGTTTGCTCAGCAGCATTTTGTTCAGACAGGTTAAAACGATTCAGATAAGAAAAATGTAATATCATCATAAGGAAAAGTATTAAAGTGCTTTATAATGTAACCAATGCAGAAATTATTCTTTTTTTGTTTATCGGTATATTTTTAATACCCGTCACAATCATTTGGATTTTCATATACAGAAAGTATAAAAAAACCGAAAAAGCATTATTAGAGAAGTCCAGGGAACTTGATAGTTTCTTTTCCTCATCAAGGGATCTTTTATGCATTGCTGACCTGCATGGGAATATAAAGAGAATAAATAAAGAATGGGAAACCACTCTTGGCTACAGACATGTAGATGTTCAGGATCATAAATTTTTTGAATTCATTCACCCGGAAGATTTACAGAATACTATCAGTGCAATAGATTCCCTCAGAAACAACAAACAGCTTTTGAACTTTGTAAACAGGTTCCGTGCCAAAGACGGATGTTATCGTTCTATCGAATGGCGTTCGGTTTCACATGAATCCATGATTTACGCCTCTGCCCGCGATGTAACTGAACAGCTCAGGGAGCGGGAATCTCTGCTTTTAACACAGTATATTCTGGACAGAGCGCCGGATAGTTGTATATGGCTCGACGATGAAGCCAATGTGATATATGTCAACCAAAAAGCGTGTATCTCTCTTGGATACACAAAAGAAGAGTTGCTTTCGAAGAAACTTTTTGATATTGATCCATGCTATTCAAGTTCTCAATTTGTCACCGACAAGGAGTCCCTTAAGCAAAAGAAATCTATGATTTTCGAAACAACACATCGAACCAAGGCTGGAGTGGATTTCCCTGTTGAAGTCAGTGTGAATTATTTTGAATACAAGGGTAAATTCTATAGTCTTACATTCGACAGGGACCTAACGGAGAGAAAGAAAGCAGAGGAACAGAGAAAACGAATTGAACAAAAGTTAAACCAGGTGCAAAGGATCCAATCTCTTGGCATATTAGCTGGTGGTATCGCTCACGATTTCAACAATATTCTAAGCGGACTTTTCGGGTTTATCGATCTTGCCCTTATGCAAAGTAATGATTCCTCTGTTAATAAAAACCTGTCAAATGCCTTGAGTGCTATTGAAAGAGCCCGGGGACTCTCTTCACAGCTACTCACCTTTTCAAAGGGCGGAGAACCAATTAGAAGGCCTGAAGACCTTTTCCCTTTTGTTAAAGATACAGTTCAATTTGCACTCAGTGGTTCAAATGTATCATGCACCTTCAGCAGCGAAAAACTACACACCTGCAATATCGATAAGAATCAAATTGGTCAGGTAATTAATAATCTAACAATCAACGCGCTGCAGGCAATGCCCGGAGGTGGTGTCCTTTCGATTACAGCTAAGAATGTCCTCTTAAGAGAGGATCAGAATCAGCCCCTTCCAAATGGGTTATATGTGCAGCTATCTTTTAGCGACACTGGTACAGGTATTCCAGAAGAGAAGTTACCGCACATTTTTGATCCCTTTTACACTACAAAGCCAAACGGACACGGACTGGGACTCTCAACTTGCTATTCTATAATCCATCGACATGGTGGCAGTATTGAGGTTGAATCAGAGACTGGTAAGGGGACAACTTTTAAAGTACTACTGCCAGCTACAAACGAGTCACCAACAATAACAGATCCGGAACAGAGAGTCATTCATAAAGGGTCAGGAATATTTATTATCATGGATGATGAGGAATTCATTCGATATTTTCTCAGTAGAATTATCGAAAGTTTCGGATATACGGTGCTATGTGCCAAAAATGGAAAGGAAGCAATAGACTTGTATACTGAGACAAACAAGAAAGGAAAGAAAGTCAGATCAATGATTTTCGATCTAACAGTTCCTAATGGTATGGGTGGGTATGAGGCGATACAGGAGATAAGAAAAGCAGATCCTGAAACACCTGTTTTTGTTTCAAGTGGCTATGCGGATGATCCAATCATGGCAAACCCCCGAAAATATGGTTTTACCGCCAGCATTTGCAAACCTTGCCAGACTAATGAACTGGCCCAAATACTTGATGAGTGCCTTATATAACAAAACAAACAGGAAGACCAAAATACCACAGCCCTAACGGACATTACTATACATTGTAATCATTTCACAATTTGTACAGAACCATAACGTCAAAATACCCCCCTAAAAGTTAATCTTTTCTCCCTGACATTTAATTATATTGCACTTCGGGAATTAAGGGTGCTTTTCAGATTTTTTTGGAGGATACAATGAGAATTATTTTGACAATTCTGGCTATTACCACTCTTACAGCCGGACAAACCATACCCGTTCCGCTCGAAGATGGTGAAGGTACCAGACCTTCAGGAGTTACTATAAGCGGGACACCCCCTGGTCAGATACGACTTACCACAGGTTACAGGACTCAGATTGGAGATGAACGTCCGTTTTCATTATTGTCAGGTGAAATTTCAGAAGAAAGTATGGTCCTGAAAACAGGTGATAAGCTTGCGGAGGGGAAGATAGGATGGGGATTTGGTGTTGCCCTTGAAACTTCAGTTCAAAACCCATTTCATTTCTCCATTGGCTTTGATGGACAGTACGGAACGTTCGATTATGTTTCATTTTCAATTGGAGCGGGATACAATTATCAGCTTATAAGTAACAAGCTTTGGGCTCAGGTAAAATCGGACTTTTTGTTGGGCAAGATAAATTTTGAATTAGGTAATCTGCCAGATGTGTCGGGAAACACTAATATACTGGGGAGCACTTTCACGGGAAAAAACATAAATACAACTATAAGTGCCGGTACCATTATGGTCCGTCCGGAGCTTAACATTTTTCTGAGATTACGGCCCAGGGGGCTTTTGATGTTTGGTAGTGGATATCAGTTACCATTGTCAAAGCCAGAGTTCAAAGTAATATTTGAAGGAAAAGACATCTCCAATGAGGAAATAAGTGAGAATACATCATTGACATCTTCAGAGGTTTCCTTAGTATTGGATGAGAAGAAGGTGAACACAATTGACATATCACCCAAAGGTCTGGTTCTGAGTATCTCCTGGATATTTGAACTTTAGGAGGAAAATTAAATGAAAAAAATTTTTTCTAACATTATAAGGTCTGTGTGCACACTTTTAATTGGAACTGCATGTTTGGGATGTGCTCTTGGCGGCAGAAGTGCTGATGTTAGTCTGACTTATGTCAGTTATCCAGAAACCTCTTTTATCGGAATAACAAATATTGCAGTAATGCCGTTTGATGACGGGTCTTTGCAGCGCGAACGGGATTTTTGGTCTTTTTGGAGCATATTGGAAACACACTATCAAAGAAATTCTCTCCCCATACTGCTTGCCGAAAACCTGTCAACAAATCTAATTCAAAGCGGAGAATTCAATGTTTTTGACAGAAGCATGGTGAGCGAGAACAGCAATCTCGATATGGTTATAAGCGGACTGATAACCAGCAGAGATGTTTCCTATGATGTTGAACGCAGAACCAGTACTGATAGCCAGGGTAACAGAAGAACAACCTACAGGGGTTCACTAAAGGGACTACTTTCAGTAAATTACCGTTTCATCAACCCTGAAACCGGACAAATCATACACAGCCTCAGCCTTGAGACCAATCACACCCAAAACTCAAGAGGCAACACTTACTCCGAAGCCAGAAATCGTTTGGCAGATGAAAACACAGTACTGAGGGATTTAGTTCAGAGGTCAAACTGGAAATTCATGGGCATGTTTGTACCGCGTGAAATAACTGCAAACTATGCTCTTGCAGTGATAAGGGAAGATGAAATTTTCAGCAAATCTCTTTTGGCTGCCAGAAACAATCGCTGGGATGAGGCATCTGGAATATGGAACACCTACCAGAATCAAAACTACAGTGAAGCGTACTATAACAATATGCTCTATTTGAGGTATATCAGAAATGATCTGGAAGCCACTCTTCAACATTTAAAATCTGCATTGGAAATTACCAAAGAACCATCTTTTGCACTATGGAAAAGGAAGTTTGAAAGAGAACTTGAGAGAAAAAACGCCTACTATTCTGAAAAGTAAAAGTGTTGTTTTGTTAATCAGGAAGAAAAATTTCGCCCGGTAGAAATGAAATGTTAAGCCAGATGGGAAAAGCAGAGGCTGTCTCAAACTAAAGATTGAGAATAGTGCCACAAAGAATTCGAGATTATTCTTAATCTTCTATCAATAGTTATTACTCCGGCAATTATATATGCATAAGAGAGTGTTTGAGTTTCATTACTTTTTTTTTGAGTCCAGCGCTAAGAAGCGCTGTTTCAAAAACAATTGGGGCCTTCAGCCCCAAACCCCGACCTACTTTCTTTCCAAGGTCAAAGAAAGTAGGCAAAGAACGCCTTGGGAGCCCCACACTGGCTCCAATATTCGCGCTTTCGCCAGTGATTGGGGCGGATTTGTACCCGATAGTTTTTTTTAAGAGCTTACTGCCGTTCGCCCTGTGAAATAGATGGAGAAAATTTTTATGCAAGTTTAATTGCCGGAGTAATAGTAAATAATCAGTAAAACTTTTGAGCTTCGTCCAAATGGAGTAAGTCGCAATCACCAGTTTACAATAAATATCAGATTTTGCCGGAGCATAGGCGGACCAAGAGCGCTGGGGAAAGAAAAATTGAGATCAAAGGTAATCGGTTATGTTCAGGTTAAGAGATGCATCTAAAGAGGATTATGATTTTCTGTATAACTTATTAAAATCAACTATGAAGCAATACTATATCGAGGCTTTTAAAAAATGGGATGAAACATTGGAAAAGCAATATTTTGATGAAAGCTTTTCAAAAGACGTATATAAAATCATTATTTGGGCGGATTACAATGTTGGTTGTATTTCAATAACAGAAACCGATCAATCCCTGTTTATAAATGAATTCCAAATATTACCAGAATTTCAAAATAGAGGGATTGGAAAAATAATTCTAAAATCAATAATCGAAGAATCAAACAGGCTGCTTATTCCCATTAAACTTGAAGTTTTAAAAGTGAACAAGAAGGCAAGAGCATTCTATAGTAATTTTGGGTTTATATTTGACGGTCAGAAAGAATACCATGATTCGATGTATAGAAACCCTTGTAGGGAATAAAATCATGAAAAGAATAGGAGCCCACGCTGAAACTGTCTTTCGGAGGCAAAATTATAAAAGAACACTAAGGTAGTTAAACTGGTAACAACACACAACATCAAGCTTTACGAAGCGCTCATCAAAGCAACTGCTGCTATATTGTTTAAAAGGAAAAGTATTCAGGGCTTAACTTCAGATTTTGGGGCATCCTTTTTGAGACAGATACCAATCCCTTAAAGATATATACTGTATAACGATTCTTATCTAACATTACAAGTCGATTCTTTTAAAAAAAAAGGCCTCCACTCTCTTCTCGAGAACGGAAGCCTTTTGGTACACCATTGAGGACTCGAACCTCAGACCCGCTGATTAAGAGTCAGCTGCTCTACCAACTGAGCTAATGGTGCTTGTTTCTGTCAGTCAGTTGATTAAACCCCGACGTGAAGTCGGAAGATCAACTTTCCAAGAATAACAAAATAAATAGTTTTTCCTTACAGAACAACACTAAAATCGACATAATGGTTTAAAGACAGGCGAAACATGATTCATTCAGTCAAATTATGCCCAAAATGTCACACAAATATCAGCTTCTTTTTTTCTAACTCTATTTCCCCATCAAACCTGTAAGCTACCAGATGCCCTTCTTTAGCAACACTGTAATCTAAACAGCAGATGTTTTTCCCAATAAGTACATCAGCTTTTTTCATCCAATAATGGCCAAAAAAGACAGGCTTTTCATCTGGTGGATAGTAATCAGAATTATTCAGTTCGGATATATCAACCGGAACATCAGGAAGTGAGTCAATTTGTTCCACACTTATTTCTTTATAGTTGACCCGGGATGGATCCACCCACCACTTAATTCTCATTCTTTTCCTTCTTACACCATCCTTGTCATAAAACTCCAGATCATCCGGTAGTCTGAGCTCTTTGCCTTTCAATATTATTTCAACAGCCTCATTCAGTGGTGTTCCAGCCATCACAGATTTTCTAATCAACTCATCATTAAACCTGTCGTTTTCCAGCTTTGATCTCAGTAGATCTATATGGTTGATATCCCAGCACGCATGTACGGCCCTGAAATTTTCTGATTCATGATATAGTGGCAGTGTTTTAAACCAATTAACGTAATCGTCGTATAGGGTCTGCTGGTTTGTAAATTGTTTCAGCGTATCATAGTGCTGAAGGATATTCTTGATGGAGTGTCTTCTTAAATAACCGCCGTTTTTCTTCTCACAATTAAAACAGATAGCATTATACTCATGATTACCCATCAGAGCGACAGCATCCCCCCTGTCGACCATTGCTTTTATTATACTTAAAACTTTTGGGATTTGTGGACCTCTGTCAATGTAATCACCAAGAAACAAAACTTTTCTTGAAGGGTGTGAAAAGGAGTTGTCCTTTTTTTTATACCCAAGTTTTTTGAGAAGGATTTCAAGCTTATGGGCATAGCCATGTATATCACCGATTAGATCAAACATATACCAAACCTATTTAATATTGCGCACATTTACTGTCTTGGTAAAATAAGAAAGGCTGATTTGTTCATCCCAAATTAATTTCACAATCTACACCAGCTCAAATAATCAGTATTGGGCCCCTACATTGGAACTATCTAAGCCCGGGTTTTGCATACCTTCCCTGTACTCGTTACAAATTGGTATTCTCATTGAAAATACAGCTCCCCCGAGGTGAGATTTACCGGCCTTAACCTCCCCACCATACGAGGCTGCAAAAGCCTGCACAGACATCAGCCCCAAGCCGCTTCCATCTGTTTTTGTTGTAAAACCGGCATCAAAGATGTTTTCCATTTCCCCGCAGGGAATACCGGGACCATTATCATGAACCCCGAAGCAAAACATATCATCCGTCAGATTTGTTGTAACCTCGATTATTCCACCTTCTCCGGTAGCCTGAGCAGCATTTACCACCAGATTCATCACACACTGCTCAAAAAGCTCCACATCAAGTAATGAGATAATATGAGGAGGCTTTTTGTAGATTATTTCACACTTTCTTACATCAGGATGTTTCATTACAAATTCAATAACAGAATCAAACAGCGGGCTTATATCCACCTCTTTGGTACAATTCTTTTGAGGCGATTTGTATGCAGATGTCAGGCGTTTAGAAAATCTGGCAAGATTACTGGTTGCCCGCTCCAAAGCCTCATAGTCTTTCATTTCTATGTCCCCGGCACTTTGATCTTTGATCTTATATACCACACCCCAAAGCCCCATCAACAGGTTATTCAAATCATGAGTCAGTACAGAGCTATATTTTGATGCGAATTCCCTCTTCTCGCTGTTAACAAGCAAAATCCTTTGGGAATTCACTTTTCTCCACCAGCCGTATGATATCAGAAAAAAGAAAAACCCTGTTATACCTACATATATGATTCCCTTTATGATCTCGATTCTCTGGTACTGCTCTGTTGATGTAGCGACCAATCCCGCCACCCGGCTTGATACAATTATGTAAACAACCGCAAGTAGCACATATATGAGCGCAGAAACGGCAGCTGAACGGACAGGGTTATTTTCGGGCAGTATCTTGGCGCACCCCTTACCCACTGATTTCATTTTCTGCTCCTTACACTTCGTTTAACCAGTATTTTTTCTCTCAACAACTTTGCAGAATGGTTAATCCTGGTGTTTAAGTACAATGTCAAGATATTTTATGGCAGCACGATTCTTTTCAAATATTTCTCTTCAAAACTGCATTTTAGTATTTTCTCGCCATATTTTGACTATATTATATAATAATAGATCATTTTGTGATTAGGAATCAAATATAAGGAGAGCATATGACTTATTCGCTTAAACTACTTACCCGGACTTCGAGAAATGCTTCCCTTGTCCTCTTTTTAACCTTTGTCTCGGTCTTCAGCCAGCAACTTACGATCTTTGTGCAGAATCCCTGGGATGATGATACAGACCTCTTTATTGAAGGAGTTGCTGAAACAGGCTACTGGGCCGGTGAGGGTCAGGGTACAGCCCTTACCAACCATGGTGATGGGTGGCACTCCTATACCTTTACTCAAACCAACAAAGGAAACACAAGCCAACTGCGGCTGGTTTCCTGGCCAATTCCAGGCCAGTGGTCACGGAGAGAATTTGACATACCCAGTCTGAGTACAATTTTTGACGGATCTTCATCAGATCAAAACTCAGCCTGGATCTACATCAACCAAAACCAAAATATCACAATCAGCCTGTACCCTGTTGACGGGACAATAATCATGTTCCTCAACCCCTGGGTTAATAACTCTCCCAAGATTATCGCAGGGGATTCTGACCCTGAGCAGATGGAAAGAAATGATGATTTTGATGGATGGTACAGCAGCTTGTTTTTCGGTTCAGCAAGCAGTGCTCTTTTTATGTTCACTGATTATTTCGAAACTGAACTGTATACATCCGAAGGAATGCGGGATGGTGATTTTATCAACGTGTCATCATATGTTGAAGAACACGATACAGTATGGATCATGGCGCGTCCATATCCAAACGGGACACCTGTAATCACCATTATCGAACCGGAGGAAAGGGGAGAAAGACCGGTGCGTTTTCTTTCAGCTCTTATCAGAGACTGGAAACGCGATCCAGCCTTTGGTTTTCTTGGTCCAGGCGACTGGAGCCCCAATGAAGTTATGACCGGAATGGTTCTTCCTGAGCTTGATGAGAACGGGCGGATACAGCGCGGAAATGGTGCCCATATGTCAGACAGTGTGGAAGCATGGTTTGAAACCAGGGAAATCGCCCCCGGCAGGACAAATGATACCTGCATAAACCTTGAATTCAGAAAAGACAATGCGGGAAGATGGTATTACGATTCCTGGGAAAATGATCCACCTGACTTTTTGCCTATAAACGATTTTAATGTCTGGGATGAATGGCATGAAAATTCAGATGGTACCCCCTCAAATTTTCTTTTCACCACCGAGATGCATACCCAGTTTGTGTACCGTGAAGGAGGTAATCAGGAATTTTTCTTTCGGGGCGATGATGATGTGTGGGTTTTTATCAATGGGAGACTGGCAATAGACCTTGGCGGATTTCATCAACCGGCTGAGGACAGTGTAAATCTTGACGATATAAGAATAAGTCATGATCTTGAAGACGGAGGAACCTATCAGCTTTCTGTTTTCCATGCTGAGAGAAAACCTTACGGATCAAACTTCATGATCAGAACTTCGATTGACCTGAGGAATGACCGATCACTTTTTTACTCCTCCATGAATGCTGGAAATGGCAGAACTCTTTATGAAATATTTGAGTTCTATATCGATATCGATGATCTTGTTGACGGATGTGGTTTTAATCTTCAGGACCTTACCGATGCAGATACCATACCCGCTACGGTTGACTTTTTTATTTCCGGCCCGGAGTTTGGAATGGATAATGTTGAACTGCAGCCCGGAACACATTTTGGCGGGTTAACGTTATCTGAGAATACCATAATGATTGACTCCGCCGCTATTACCGGACTTGCATCGGGCAGTTACACAGTAACTTTTGTTAACAGGTATGCCCCAAATTCGCGTGGAACAGTCACGTTCACAGTCCCGGCAGTCACGACACTGGAAATTCTCTATGGCGCAGTATACGCCGATTCGGGAGATGGAAGTGTAAACAGGCTGGAAATCCATTACCTCAATGACCTGGAAACAATACCGGATTCAGTTATTCTTTTTTGGCCGTCAAGAACCTCTGATGAATACAGGAAGGTTATACGCGATCCGGAGAATATCACATTAAATCCGTCCAATTCAAGACATGTAACTGTTATTCTTCCGGAACCGTTTCCCGAAGGTATAACCACCTACAGGGGAATGAACCGTCTTGGGACACATATGTACCATCCTACCGACCCTAACGCTTCCCCGGTCGAGGAGAGTTTCCAGGTAGTCGACAGTGTGGGACCTCTGATCGCAGCTGCAGATATCATCGAGCGCTTTGATTCCGGTCTGGAGGATGTGATACTCATCTCATTTACCGAAAATATCACCTCACCGTCAACTTCTCTGAGAGGAAAAACTCTTGAACTTATCAAATCAGAAACCGGTTCAAAATTCACTCTTGATGTAATTAACGCAACCGAAACTGACGGGCTGTTTCAGCTTACTGTCAGAAGTGTCGATGAGCAAAACATTCCCCGTGCCGGAGACAGTCTCAGGTTTAATCCCGGCAGTGAAATTTACGATCTGCACGGGGTACCGATTCATGAGCTCAACAGACCTGTTGTTATCGGCTTGCGTGCTGTACCTCCCGAAATTGATTCAGCCTTCTATTTCGACACAAACGCAGACGGTATTGTTGATCAGGTTTTGATAAATTTCAATAAAGAGGTAAATCCGGAAAATATGATCATCGATTTCCAGTGGGGGGAAGAAAATATTGAACCTCAGGACATAACACATCATGAGGGCGACAATACCAGAATAGCAGTACAGCTTACAACAGATCACGGAATAAGAACTTCCGGCAGAATGATAGCTACTGTATACTTTACCGATTTCAATGCATCTGCTCAGGGAACGGTAAGAGACCGTGCCGCTGCGGTATTATTGGAAGCCTCTTACATCCCGGGAGGTATTATCCAGGGAGAAAGAAGTGCAGATACATTGATGGTGATCTTTAGCGAACCAATGAATACTACAACCACAGGCAGCAGTACTGAACCTTTCTCATTTATATCTTCAGCTGAAGGAGAACAGTATTCGCTTCGATTGAATTATAACAGGAATGTTGGCAACAAATACTTCTTTGAGGTTGAAGACACTCCGCCAGGTGTGGTTGTCAGAGGAAATGATTCTGTCTATATCAACCCCGGTGCGGAGCTTGCTGATGGGGAGGGAAATATTCAGAACAATTCTCAGAACAGGCGTGTTCCTCTTGTCATGGGAGAGCTGCCAATAGAGCTTCGCGCTGTGGTTTTTCCAAACCCCTGCAAAATCGGGGAACAACTTACAGTACGGATCGAATCTGTTACCGGGGTCATTGAAACAGAGCTTCTGGTTTCCGTAGGGATATATGACAAATTGGGTAACCTCATCTTTTCTCAGCAGCAACACAGAAATAATGAAAACACAATCGATATACAATGGGACCTTCGAAACAGGAATAACAGATATGTGGCAGAGGGAACTTACCTGATAATTATCAATGCAGTTGATGCACAAAATAGAAATATTCTTAACGAGAGGATTAAAGCTGCAATCAACAGACAATAGTAATTCAGTAATCTCATGTTTACAGCAGTTCGAACAGAGTTGAGTCTCTGTTCGAACCTTTTTTATATAGATTATTCCCTGATAATCATCACAAAAAGTCCGCTCTTCCGGCCAGTGAATAGTTTAGCAGGATTGTAAGATGAGGAGTCTTATGGATGAAGGTTTCTGAGGTGAAGTTTACTGATATTTGCCATGTTCTATGCCTTCCCAAGCCCGGTTTTTCAGCATAGAGCATGGCGTACTGTTGGTAAGGTAGTACTCTTCCAAAAAAGGCGTGTCAACTTCTCCCGCGATGATTTCTTATCAGCTGTGCTGCTTCGGTGAATTCATTGTTCTGAGCCATTGCAAGAGGAGTTCTTTCCCTTTTATCCAGCGCATTAACATCTGCACCGTTTTGAATCAGCAATCTTATGACATCTGAATTAGGTTTACCCTGAACATGCCCCAATGCCCCCACAGTTTCATGAAGCGGAGTGCTTCCGGAGATGCTGACAGCATTCACATCCGCACCGTTACTTACAAGGACCTTGCATACATCCAGTAGTCCCAGACCGGCAGAGGTGTGTAAAGGTGTAATTCCGTTTAGACTCACAGCATTTACCTCAGCCCCCCTGTTTAACAGTAAGGCGACTGTCTTGTGGTGACCACCGGAAGAGGCTGCATGAAGGGGAGTAAGCTGATGGTTATTTCTTATATTTATATCTGCTCCGAATTGAAGCAAAAGCTCAACGATTTCATTTTCTCCATTTAAAGCCGCCCAGAACAGAGGTGTTTTACCCCCATGAACTTTTCCGTCAACATCAGCACCATTCTGCAACAGAACATCAACGGCCTCTCTGTTTTTACTCAATGCAGCAAGATACAAAGGTGTATCGCCGTTATCACTTCGTTCATTTACCGATTTACCATTTTCTATATGGGTTTCGATGTCCTGCACATAACCGTTGTAGGCAGCCTCATGCAACGTTTCAAAAATCAAATACTGCGTGGTGATGTTTGCTCTTGAAGAATTACTCTTTTCCCTCAATGACACAGAGAGACTGTCAAAACCAGCTCTGCGGGCCAGAAATGCCGGAGTAAACTTGCCCTTGTTTGTTATGTCTATAACAGCACCGTTTTGTATAAGGTAGTCAACAACTTCAAAATGTCCATTGGATGCAGCAGAGTGCAGAGGCGTATTTCCCCCAACATCACGGCTGTTTACTGCAACCCCATTCTGGAGATAATCTCTAACTTTCTCCAGGTCCCCTCTCCCAGCAGCAGTATGTATGGTTTCATACCTCACACTTTCTTCTCCACCACAACCATTCAGAATCATAAAAAAAGCACCGGTGCAAAAAACACTTTTGCAGATCTTAAAAAATTTTCCCATCCTTTACCTCTTGTTCTAAAAGCACGATTCTACTCTATAATAATTAAACTACTTTCAGCCAAATCACAAATAAACACCTTATGAACAGTACCAGCTCTCGTATTTCTTCCCGATCACTTCCTGAGAATACTTTAAAGCTGTAGCGAACCCGTTATTCCGGAGTTTTTCGCGTAAAATTGTATCACTGAGCACACGTAATAATGTTTTCCCCAGGTCATTTGGTTCACAAAGCATGCCGTCAATGCCGGATGTGATTATTTGATCAGTTCCGTGATTATGAGTTGCCACCACGGCAGCCCCTCCAGCCATAGCTTCAATCACAGGGACACCGAAGCCCTCATATGAACTGCACATACAGTATACCCATGAGCTGCTATACTCTTCTATAAGCTTTGAATCTTCGAGACGCCCTAAGTAATCTATGTTTTTACCACAGCAGGGCTGAGGCCCCACAATTCTCAGTCTGCAATCAGGCAGAGCAGGCAGAACGACTCTTTTGAAAGCATCGATCAATAACTCCCCTCTTTTTCGGGTATAAAAAGTTCCGGCAAAGAGAATTGTTGGGTAGGGTGTCTTAGATTTCCGGGTGATAAATTTTTTTACCGGGACTGAGCAAGGGATGATTTTACTTACAAATGGCAGACATCTGACAGTATCCTTTGAAATCCCGTTTTTTTTTCCTTTTCTCAAACATGAGACTAATTCGAAAAGGTAAAAAAGAGCCTGATAGAAAAACCTTTTAATATTTGCCGAATATTGCGCTTCTCTTAATGCGGAACCGTAAAATGTTCTTACTCTTTTACCAGAACCTTTGCAAAGATAGTCATCTCCGTGATAATGCAGGACGTCAAATTCAGAAGTATTTATTTTCCTGAAAGTTAGGGCGGGTATGAATTTTCTTATGAATTTTAAGGTGTATTTCCAGGGTAAACGCACATGTTCATAGTTTGCATCATCAGGAGCAGGACTAAAACTGTACACCACAACCTTGTGTCCTGAAGTTACGAGGAAACATGCCAGGCGGTGTACCTGATAAGAAACTCCATTGGGCTCGTCGGAAGGAAGATATCTGCTGAAAAAAGCTATTTTCATATTCCGGCCTTTATGTAACAAATTGTAACAATCTTCAACCGATATTAAACAAAGAGTAGTTTTCTGAATTTAACTGAGCCATAAATCAGTGATGCCGTGATTACAAACGGTGCAAAAAACATACTTACCCATTCTTTAAAAAAATAGAAGAAACCAGAAGCAGCCCCGGTTCTACGATAAGTCAAAACTGAAACGGCAGTCAGGATTAACAGAACACCCCAAACAACACACTCTCCAAAAACCAATACAAGTGATAATACATGTATAATCAACAATGATAACAATGTTCCTGAGAATGGGGATCTTAATTGTTTACGAAACATTTTCGGGTGTTTTTTATACAGCAAGGGATCAAACCTGCGATTGTGACAATTTTTTAGCAGGTCCCACCACTCGCCTTTTCTGAATCTGTGCTGCACAACGATATCTTTACCAAATCCGATCTTCTCCCCCTTTTGCAACAGCGTAAAGGCAAGGTCCAAATCTTCTCTTTGTACTGTAAATCTTTCATCAAATCCACCCACAGAGAGGAACTTTTCTTTTCTATAAAAAATATTGTTTGTTCTGTAACCGGGTTTTTCGAGCCTTTTATACTGTTTAATAACTGAAGTAGCATCTACGGGGTGTTCAACGACAGTCTTTCCCTCAACACCACAGATTTCAGCCTTACTGATAAGATACTCATAACCTTTCTTTAGCCACTGTGTATCAACCACACAATCATCATCGACAAAAGCCACCACTTCATATTTGGAACACTCCACACCTTTGTTCCTTTTTCTGCTTATACTTTTGTCACTGAGAAATACCCATTTCACAAAACCAAATTCCTGTGCCATCATATCAACAGGGTAATCTGCTACGACAATCAATTCCACTGCGAAATCTGCGTTATTCCTTGCCGTTTGCAGAGAATGGATCAGATCCGGAATATAATGAGGTCTGTGTGATGAGACTATTACAGAAACACCTTTAACATTCACATTTAACCCACTTTAAATTTACTTTGACCAGTCTGGCTTTCCTTTTTGCGGTACATCTTGAACAGATTTATTCAGTAAAACTTCTGGCAGAAGAGTCCAGGCACATATCTGCTCGAAAACACTTATAAACAGAAGCATAATAGTTTGTCCGGGTTTCCTTAAAAAATCTGAAAACCTTCTCCTTCGCATGCAGTTCAAAGTATGACGAACGAGAAATGAAATGTATGTACCTTTAAAATTAACAGCATTCCTGAAATTTTTATATTCACCAGGGTGTTTTGAAAAAAAATACTTTTCTGCTCTTACTATCCCTCTCATTCTTTTTCTACTGTTCATAAGCATTCTAATCAATACGACATTTCTTGCCATATGATCAGCTTTCAGATCAGGAAGGAAGATGATATTCCCTTCCCTTAAAGCACGTACAGCAATCTCGTGATCCTCACAGAATGGGCCAAGATACTCAAATGTTTCATCGAAACAGCCTATTTTCATAAGCATATCTTTTCTGTATGCAATATGGCAGGTCAGAAACTGCCCCCCGCACAGATTTTCAACTTCTCTGTCCCATAATCCCTGCCCTGTTCCTGTCACTTTACCCTCAAAACCAATCACATCATCAGGGGCACTTTTGAGATGTTTTTTTAAAACCTTGTACCACCCCTTTTTCACCTCAACATCATCGTCCAGAAATAAAACCCAATTTCCATTCGAGTGTCTTATGCCTATATTTCGTGCTACCGCCATTCCACGATTTTTTGAACATCGCACATACGACACACCAAGTTCAGCACATATATTTTTGTTAAGGTTTCTTTCAGCTTCACCTGATCCATCATCTATTACACATATCTTTACCTTATTATCTGTTTCTGATTTTAACATCCCAAGACACAGGCTCAAATAGTGAGGTCTGTTTCTTGTTGGGATAACGATCGAGACCAAAGGTGTCATTCTTTTCTCTTCTTTGTTTCTAAAATGCGCTGATATTTATCTTTCAGCACAACTGCCATATCTGAGTACGAATGTTCTTTACAATATATTTTTGAAGCTGATAACAGGCGACTCCGGGAATCACAATCGAGATAAAGAGTTTCTATTCCCTTACATATGCTAAAAGGATCTGAAGCACACAGATATACAGCTTTATATTTCTCATAGATTTCTCTGGACATAGGGATATCAGTTGTAATTACCATAGATCCATTGCGTAAAAGGTCCCCAATACTCTCAGAAGAACTTCTGTTTGAAAACAGGCAAAGAGCAATGTCCAGATTTCCCAATGCCTTTTCAAACTCACTGTCTCCAAGCCAACCAGTTATTCTGAATTTATTTTTCCATTGAAGAGAATCTGCTTTGTTTTGAATGGATTTGAGCAGGCCTTCATCTTCAGACCTTCTCAGTCCCCCGACCCAGGTAAACTTCCAGTTTATCTTAAGCTTTTTCAGAACATTAAATAACAAGTCATAATCGTAATTCGGGTTTATAAAACCTGCGCAGCCAATCTCCACATGCCCCTTAGCTCCTAAGGATTTGGGAGTTAACATTTTTATATTCTGTATAGGGTGTCCGGTCACAGTTATCCCTTTTGATTCAACACCCTTATTCACGAGGATATTCTTTTGGTATTCGTGATGAACAAATATCATATCAGCCCTGAAATGACATGAAAGATGTTTTACAAATGCTTTCTGAATTGGATGTTTGAAATCGTACATTGCTTTTTTCAGAGGTAAAAACGGTCCCTTTAACAAATCTCTTGGGTAGACTCCGGGGAAATGTTCATATACCTCGTGAAGAGTCACGACCAGAGGTTTTTTTATAGTTTTGCACATTTTTATATACTGATCTTTCCCATTCCTTACAAAAAATCCCGGTTCATACTGGACGTGAACCAAATCGCAGGAGTTAAGAAGCCCGGGATTACACCTGTCAAATTGCAACCTCTTATTCCAGGGGAGCTGGAAAATTTCTATTCCATGCTCTTTAAGCGCGCTCATATACCTTTTGGAATATATGGCGATTCCGCATTTGATTTTTTCAGGATAAATCCACCCAACCCTCATCAAACAGCCTTTGAACAATTGTATATCTTACGATTTTTAAATAGCGTTGTATTTTTCTGAAACATGCATTCTAACCAGTTAGAGAGGGCAGTGCTAAAACGGAACACACTCAGTCTTTTTTTGTCTTATAATAATGATAGTAATATTTATAATATCCGTAACTTGTATATCGATCTGAGAGGTTGATATCATTTAAAACAGTTCCATATATTTTTACTCCGATATTTTTCAATGAATTCATAGCCCGATATGCTATATCCCGATCAGTATGATGAGACTTAATAACCATGAGTAGTCCGTCAACTTTTGTTCCAAGCAGGGCAGCATCGGTAACTGCAATAATTGGCGGAGTATCAAAAAATATCATATCAAAGCGGGCTTTAAGGTCATCGATAATCTGAACCATCTTTTGTGAACCTACCAGCTCTGCGGGGTTAGGGGTGAAAATACCAGCAGATATCAAATACAGGTTTTCTCTCCCTGTAGGTCTTATGATTTTTTCATAATCGGGATTATCGATAAACAGTTCACTGAATCCAGGTTCCCGTTTCATTCCAAAAATATGATGCTGAACCGGTCTTCGCAAATCAGCATCCACAAGAAGTATTTTCTTTCCCATTTGCGCATAAGCCATAGCCAGGTTTGATACGGTCAGTGATTTACCTTCTCCTGGACCAGCGGAGGTGAGCAGCACAGTCTGAACCGGATTGTCGGGGCTGACAAAAGACAAATTCGTTCTAAGTGATCTGTAAGCTTCAGTAATAACAGAATCATCACCGGTAAACGTAAAAACCTGCCTTGGGTACTGGTTTACTGTGAGCTTATCTTTCTTTTTGGACGAAAACCTTCGAACTTCTATATCCTTCTTTTTATTGCACACGATATGCGGGATAGTCCCCAATACAGACAGCCTTAGATATTTTTCCACATCTTCATTTGTCTTAATTGTCGTATCGTTGTATTCTGCGAGAAAAGCCAGTGAAATCCCTAAACCCAGACCTAAAAGAATTCCAAGTGTATAATAACCAGCTTCGTTTTTTGGCATTGGAGCCTGAGGCATTTCAGGCATATCCACTATTTTAAGTCCCATGCCACTGGAGCGACTTTTTATACGCTGTTCCTCGGCTTTACTGAGGAGTATATTATAAATATTCTCATAGACTTCTCTTGACCTCTGTAGCCGAATTAGCTCAAGAGATTCGCTAAGCATGTGAGGATTGCCCTGTTTGTAAGTCTGAATAGCGTTTTCGTAGGAATCCAATCTCCTTTTGAACAACTCCAATTCAGCTTCCTTATTGATTACAGATTTGCGCAATTCCTGCCACTGGCGCATGACAGCAGGATCTACGGAAGATGTTTGTCTCTGAAACTGCAAAAGCTGACGTTCTGTATCCTTGATTTCTCTGTCTATATTTGACAGCCCAGAAAACCTTATGCCCAGATTTTCAAGGCGCATCCGCTCCGTTTCCAACTCTCTGAGGCGAGATCTGAGACGAAGGAATTCAGGTGAACGCTGCCTGTCCGGGGTGATCTTATTCTCAAGGTTTGCAAGCTGGTTTCTTTCCGCTTCCAGATCTGCTTCCTTAAGCCCTAAATTCGCCAGACTTGACCCATATGCTTCCTGCAGAGTTTTTAGTCCAGGGGTCGTGCCGTCCTGGATCTGCCCGGTTCTGTCCTTAAACTTCCTGTATTCGTATTCCGCTTCCTCAAGATTGTCTCTTATCAGCCCTAGTTGATTTTCAATTTCTTTCAGCGCCCTTCTGGACTCTTCGCTTTCAACTTCCTGGCATCTGTCCCTTAAAAGCTCAGTGCCTATACCCGCAATCATATAGGCCATCTCTTTTGTTTTACCCCTTGCGTTAAGTCTTAAAAAGGAAGAATAAGGGGTTCTTCTTAAAGATATGTTTGAGTGTATATATCCTCTTATCTGATCTCTGGAATATTCGGGGAAAACTTCACTGAAAATTTCCACACCTATACTGTCAAGCAACATTTCCAAAAAAGATCTGCTGTTAAGAATCCCCTCATAAAAACTCAGGGGCCTAACATTGGTCTGCATCAACGGGTTTACAGATACACCCTGATCCTCTATAACTACCGTAGAATAAGCCTCGAATACATCCTCAATAGAATCCACATAGAAATAGGTAGAAGCGGCCACAGAAATGAAGGCAAAGAATATGATTAACCTCCGGCGCATCATGATTGCCAGATAATCTTTAAGAGCAGGTCTGCTTGAGATCAGTGTTTCATTTATTCCATTCATATCAATCGAACAATCCTATAAAACTCTGAACAACCACAATAAACAAAAGTGCATTATTCATTATTGAAAGCATGGTCTTCCAGTCAAACCATCTCGAATAAACCAAAATCACATCTCCTTCATTCACCTGGGGCATGTTATCCATATCCCCCTTATCAATAAGCTCCTGAATATCCAAAACCTCTTCGATTGTTTTTTCATCCACTCCGGAAGACAAACGCCTGACACGTGTGAGATCGGCATTTTCAGAAGGGCCACCTGCAAGATAAATCAGCTCAAACACATTTGTCTCACCATCCAGTTCAAATGCTCCTGGCTTTTGAACAGCCCCAAGCACTTTAACTTTACGGTTAATATCCTGTTTAAGAACAACCACTACATCCTGGTCGTTAAGGGTGGGCATATCTTCCACTTCGCCCCTAAGAAAGAACTCCTTGAGATTTATGTCATAAAAATGATCCGAGCGTCCTCCTTTCAAAAGCTTGACCCGCTCAAGATTGGCTGAGGGCAAAATCCCACCAGCTTTCTGGATTACTTCCTGAATCGAAGCGCCGTCACGTACTATAACGGGTCCGGGATCTGCAACCTGCCCGAGTACGGTTATGGCTATTTCAGGCTTTTCAACTATAGACACAAGTACAAGAGGATGCTCAATATGACCCGCAAGCCTGAAAACCAGATCATTCATAAGTTCCGAAGTGGTAACATTTACAATTATCTCATCTGCAAGAAGAGGATATGTTATACTCCCATTGTTACCTACAGTATACCTTCCGGACAATTCTGGATAGCCTACAACCCTGATGTCAACCACATCTCCTATATCAATTATGGTTGCCTGAGAATGTACAAACAGTCCAGAAAGAGCTACTACTAGTAATAATACTTTTTCTTTGATTTTCATTTTAAATTCCTTCACCCTGCCGGAGAAAACACAAAAGGATAGGTTACCGTTACCTCACCTTCAGGTATCGCATCAAACCTCCACAATCTTATCCTTCGTACTATATCCTGCTCTAATTCCGAGTTTCCGGTTGTGTTACTTATTACATTTACAGAAACGACACTCCCCGAAGCCGCAATAGTGAACCGAACGGTTATAACACCGCCCAGTTCCGGATTTCTTCTGAGATGTCGCTGGTAGCTCATTCTTAAGCTTGCTCTATGAGAAGTCACTATTTTATTGATTGCGGACTGATCCCTTTTAGCAGAGGAGGAAGCCGCTCCCTCTATGCTTTCAGGCCGCTGAATGACAAATTCCCCCCTTCGTGCAAGATCTGCAGTTTTTGCACCACCGATACCTGCAACAAGATCGTCGATTGACTCTCTGTGAGATACGCTTACATCCTTCGTTCTTACCAGTTTTTGATCAAGAACATCCACCCGTTCTGTTCGCTGTAATCCTTTTATCCCCTCAATAGCCTCATCCAGATTTCTTGAACGTCTTCTGTCCGGCTCAATGGAACCAAGTACATCTGCAACACTACCGCCTTTTTTTGTAGTCTCTCCTGTTCCTGTCAGCATACCAAGCACCCCAACGTTTCTTACCTTCTGCTCCACATGCTCAGTTCTCTCCACAACAGCCTGCTTTGCCTGTGCTCGTGTTGCGGGTGGGGCTTTTTGTTCACTCAGATCTGATTCACCCTTTGCCGCGTCCCTTTCTGTTCCGGCTTTTTTAATAGCCTCAGAAACAGTTTGCCCCCTTGGCGGTGGTCTGTCAACTATAAGGCGTGCAAACCTCTCAGGAACCCTTTCAATTTCAAGCGGGTCTTCCTGCTCTATCTCAATTGTGCTTGAATACATTATAAATGCGATGTGAAGCAGGATGGAGAAAAGCACAACAGCTATAAAACGGGGGTTCAGAGAATTCCAAAAAGATCCCCTGACCTCTTCTATCATATAGTTCAGACCGTAAGTGGCCGCCCCTGCCACATAAACTCCATCCTGTTCTCTCAACTTATCCCTCTCTTTGACGAACAGCAAGAGAAAACTGATTGAACTGCTGCTGTCCACAGGTATACATGATTTTCTTCAGCAAAGCGAACCTGATTCTCTTGTCTCCCTGTATCATCACTTCACCTTTGAATTCTGTATCATCCGACAAAATGCTGATTCTCTCGGTAGCTTCTCTTCTTCGTCTGAGCCACTCGTAAAGCTGAGGAATAACCAGATCATCAGACTCAAGTACCTCATCGACTTCAGCCAAGACGGTATTTTCCGCCATTATGTAACGATTATTCACCACAATTGTCACCATCAGCTCCGGAAATTTTTCTGCACTTGACTCAGGCAGGAGCAAATCCTGGCTGATTGTGATAATTTCTCCCTGCGCAGAAAAACTTTTCAACAGATAGATAAGTAGAATTGTCATCACATCAATAAGTGATGTCATCTGTGGTTTGAACCCTTTAAGCTGAGTGTTACTTCTGGGCTTGCGCAGCTGTTTTTGCCTTCCCTTTGAAGCCGGAAAACTCATATATCCTCTTCTGATTCCAGTATTTTAAAAATTTTATCCAGATTAGTACCTTCAAACATGCCTTTTATAAAACTGTGCGGTTTTAAAAAGACAAGTCTGCGGTTTTCCTCTTCCAGAAGACGCCAGGAATAAATAAATGCCCCCAGACCATGGCTGTCAATAAAGAAGGTACGGCTAAGATCTACAACGATAGTACCAAAGGTATTCTTACAATAGTAATCAAGCTTCGCCATGAGTTTGCTGACATTTTCACCTGTAAGCTCACCAACAGGTGCCAATATAGGAACCTCTCCCTTTTTCCTGCAACGCATTTTCAGACCCATTAGCCCACATCTCCGGATAAACTGATATCAGGGAATTGCGCCTCTCTGCATATATCCATGAATTTAATTATATCATTGTAAATAATGTCCTCCTCCAAAACCAAAATTATACTGGTCTGAGAAGGGTACTGGAACTTTATGGCCCGTAGAATTGCCCTGAGTTGATCGAACTGATATTCACCCCTGACCCGCGGAACCAGATCAAGCTTATCCCCTGTTCCCACGATACGGAATCCACTTGACGTTACAACCAGTGAAATATCCAGATCCGTTCTCTCCTCCTGTGCAGTCTCATCCCCTTCCCCCGCCTGTGTGGAGGAAGGGAGCGAGAAATCAATAACCGCCAGATGTGTGAATACCGCCATTGAAACCAGAAAAGGGATCAGTACCATAAACAGATTCATCACCGGTGTAACATCGAGGTCAATCTGCTCCACATCTTTTCCTGTATTTTTTTTCGGCCGTCGAAATACAGGAAAAGCCTTTTTCATATCTTTATTTGAATCATCACCAGACATACGTACCTCTGCTAAGTTCTTCTCTGGGCAAATAGAAAGTTAAGCAGTCTGACCGAACTTTCATCAATTTCCTCTATAAGATTATTTGACTTGGCCCCAAGAACAGAGTACATGATCATACAGGGAATGGCGACAATCAGCCCCATTGCAGTAGTGTTCATGGCAATTGCAATGCCCTGAGCAAGCACAGTTGACTTTTGGGCCGGATCGGCAGCTCCAAGCGCCCCAAAAGCCTGCTGGAGTCCGAAAATTGTTCCAAGGAGCCCAAGAAGAGTAGAGATGTTGGCAAAGAGTGACAAATAATGAGTACGTCTCTGAATGCGGGGCAGCTCTCTGAGAGCAACCTCATCCACTGCATTCTGGATTTCCTGATCAGGCTCCTGTTGCATATAGTGCCACACAGCTGATTCCAAAATGGAAGCAAGTGGGTTTTCCATCCTTGCACAAAGCTGACATGCTTTCTCCGGTTCACCGTTTCGCACCAGTCGGGTAATTTGAGTAAGCAACGCTTTTGAGTTTATCCTGCAATGAATGTAGTAGTAGATAATACGCTCGATAATTACGGCGAATGAAAATGCCGATACAAAGACTATCGGGTACATCCAATTCCCGCCATCCTGAAAAAACTGAGCTACAACCTCCATTTAACCTCCTTAAAACATACTCGTTCACAGTTTTGGGGCTGATTATAATTATTTATCCCAAGCATCACCAAATTTTACCATTGATCTATCTCACTGTCAATGATCTGTTATATTAAGCCTTGGATTATGGGAAAAAGGCTGCATAATCTGTGGCTCAAAAGATTTTTTCAGTTCAATATTCCTGAATACCGGTCTTTCCTTGGGGAGAAAAATCATGACCTGCGGTTTATCTACCCGCCCTTCAATCTGAAGTCCCACAGTGAATGTGATGACACCCGGTTGTTCAATTCTGTAACTGACTTCCTCTTCTTCAGAAGATAAAGCCGGTATAGTAGATAATAACAGCATGGAGATTAGAAAAACAAATCTTTCACACCACTTCATTTTTCCTCCCTTAAATTGGAGCTGATTTCAGGAAACTGATAAACATCTTTTCGCGTCTGCTCAGGGGTAATTTCGCTATGCCCTGGAAGTCTGGGGACTAACTTATACGATTGTACCATGGCAGACATCAGGGGCAAAAAGCCAAATTCCCCATCTTCACCTTTTGATATTTTTACCGCAAGCATATTGTTTCCCCGACGCAATTGTCCTTTGAGATCAGCTCTTAACAGTCCACCCTCTGCACGGGAGAGCGGAAGTTTTTCATCATTGAGAAAAGCTGTAACGTCTCCAAACGCAGCCATTGAAAAAGAGGCATCGTATGGTACATCCTCAAGAGAAAACATTCTTCTGAAATAAACGGTTTCAGCTGGTATATACTCTTCACTTTCACTTAAATAATTCTGACCGTACCACATAGGAGACGGAACATTGTCTGCAATATCGGGGTTGACTAAAGATTCTGCTGCAACCCGATGCGGTATATCCCAGTAACTGTCATCGTAGCCACGCCTGAGCCACCCGCTTTCATCCTGAACATGATCTGTAACTCTCCACTGTCTTCCTGAAGAGAACCTAATTGTGATTACGGTATCGACCCTTTCACCATATGCAGCAGGATTTTCCTGAAACAGGCGGACATATGCATGCTTTAAATATTCGCCATCAGCGTAGTTGTTTTTTGCAAATTCAAGCACTGTGGAATAGATATCCAGAGCCTGTTCCTGAAGCTGAAGGCCTACATCTTCAAACCGTATCACGTACTCCTCTTTTTCATGCTCTGAGATATCCGAGGGAAATGGCGGGTTATATAAAGCCTTATTAGCAAGAAGATCGAAATATCTGCCTCTTTCAAAGAGAAGTGTAGCAATGCGCTCTCTTATCAGACGGAAATCGACACCCTCGATCCCATATGCCTCAGCTATTTTCAATCCTTTCAGATATGCATCCAGTGCTTGACTTTCATATCTTTCCACCTGTCCAGCCAACTGTGTCATGTAAACGAAACGCTCGTACCTGTCAAACGCCTCGGGCATAGGAGCATCACGGGCAATACGAACAATTTCAAAGTGATTGTCACCCACCGAAAGGGATGTGGAAGATATTTTTCTACTTGCCATATTATAAAATTCATCAATCTGGCTGTAAGTCGAACCCATTTCCAAAACAGTCAGGAACAGATCAATCGCTCTCTGCTGATACGGGGCGATTTTCTGAAGCAGCTGAAATTTTCGCGCCATAAGAGCCATACCCTCAAGATCTGTAACCGTTTCTGCATCGGTGGCAATCCTGGCCAATGACTTATAATTCTCTGCAGCCATAAAGGGTAAGGCGGTAATTTTACTTCTTGAGCGGGATATGTATTCATCCTCAAGTTTTTCCCTTATGCCTATCTCAACATTTCTCTCATGGTAATACAGAGCCTTATCAATGTAAAACCTCTCAACAGCTTCAGCTATGCCCAGTTCAAGAGTCAACTGTTCATCCAAACTGACATCAACGGGCCTTTGCTGTTTGAAAATGCCGTTTGCGAAATCCTCATGTGCCTGCCCAATCTGAAAAATACCACGTGTTGTCCACTCCAAAACCCCAAACTGGATAGCAGAAGTATAGGAATCCACAGCCTCTTCAAGTAACTCATTTTTTTCTCTCAGCAGAGTTCTGTATCTTGCCCTGGGGAGTACAAGCTCAACAGAGTTCATTCTTTCATGATAGATCTCTCCTATTGTAAACTGAGCTTTTGCTGCATAATAAGCGTTAAGCCCACTGGGTTCACTCATTCTCCTGAAAGTACTTACCGTGTGTGAAAACTGCCTGATCGCTTCGGCCTCTCTGTTTTGCATGTAAAGAGCAATCCCTCTCATGCACAACGCCTGGATTATCCTGTCAGCATCATTGCCAAATCTTCTGGAAAATTCATCGGTAACTCTCTCTGCGCTTTCCCAATCCTGTATTGTCCCGTACAATTCGCCAGCCCTGAACAATACATCTGCAGCATCTCTATGTTCAGGATAGAGCTGAACCATTCTTTCAAAAGTTGCAGCAGCCTCTCTGAACTTTCCACTGTTCTCGAAGCTGAACCCAGCATTGTATATCGCGCTTGGCGCAAGTTCAGACTGAGGATATCTTGCCACCAGGCGCAAATAACTTTCAGCAGCATTATCCCACTGATTAAGTTTCTCGTAACATTTGGCGATTCGAAACTGTGCTCTTGGCAAATGAGTGGAATTTTCGTATCTGTTGATAAGGCGCTGAAAGACAAGTATCGCCCTTGACCACTGCATCTGTCTCTCATAAGCCAGACCAGCATTAAGCAAGGACACGTCTGCAAATTTCACATCCGGAAATTCAATGGCGACCCTTTCATACTGTGCTGCTGCATTTGCAAAATTTTCCTGCTGCTCATACTGCTCAGCCTGTCTGAATATCGACTCAGCAATACGTATTATAGCTTCCCTGCTATCCTCTCCTTCGGGCACAGCATCTTTAAGTTTTCTGTACCAGCTCTGAGCATCCTCAAACCTTTGTTCCTCATAGTATGCCTGGGCAATCATCCTGATCGCTTCAAAGGAGTAATTTGTCTGTGGGTATTCTTGTACAATTTTTCGATACACACTTCGGCTTTTATCAAACATTCTGTTATTGTAATACAGTGATGCCTTTATGGCGATTACCTCAGGACGCTTGGGGCTTTCAGGGTTAAGTGCGAGATAGTTTTCAGAGGCCTGAAGCATCAACGATGATGCCCGGGACAGGTTTTGGCTTAGCTCAGGCTGCTCCCCGGTAACTTCTTCCGGGTCCCCGATTTTCTCCTTCGCCTTTTCTTCTGAGTCCGATAATTCCGGGCTCTGCTCCAGCACAACCCCCTCTTTCACAGATGCACATCCGCAAAGAAACAGAAACAACGTGAATACAAATATCTTTTTCATCTTGCAGCCTCCGCTTCCTGTCTGAGGAGGTTTTGTGAGGCCACAATTGCATTCCACGCCGCAGTCTCTCTGTACTTACTGTCAGGATAGCGTCTGGAAACAGCCATGTACTCTTGTGCCGCCCTTTCATATTCACCGAGAGAAAAAAGGATCTCAGCATAATTATAATGACACTCATTTGCCCTTGGAGAATCAGGGTAAGCCCTTACATACTCATCATATGCCTCCATGGCAGATTCATATACCTCAACAGAACTATTCTGCAACGCAAACTGATGCATCGCTATAGCAGCATCGTACAGATGTCTGGCAGCAGCACTGTCAGCCCTGCCTATCAGGTCCAGGTCCTGTTGCAGAGAGGCCCATTCCCCGTTGCGATTATACCTTTTGAAATATTCAAATTTCAATTCAGCGGACTGGTACACCGGCAAATCCCTTTCCCTAAGAGCTAAATACTCACTCTCAACGAAAGGACTTTTTCTATACTCCGGATAGGTCTGGAGCAGAGCAGCATACGTTTTTTGAGAAAGCTGATATCTTCCCTGCTCCCTGTAAACCGAAGCCAGGCGGTGGAGGACCTGAAACCCTCTCTCTTTGTCCTGAAGTCTCTCAACGAAGGCCATTGCACGCTCAAAACCCCTCTGCCCTGTGATATCTGTTTCGGAAAAACTTATCGCAATATAGTCCACACTTTCCCTTTCAAGCATTGCCGCTGCACCTCTGCCATCACCCAGTTCAAGCAAAGCAAGAAAGGAGCTTATGGCTTTATCGGGATTAGACAACCGATACTGCGTCCAGGCTAACTTGTAAAGTGCCTGATCAAACCATTCGCTCTGCGGGTATTTTAGTACAGCCTGATACTTTCTCAGTGCATTCTCCAATCGTCCTGTATCGAAATAGTGTTCTCCCGCATACATCCATGCCTGAGGAGCATGCACACTGCGGGGAAAATTTTGAGCCACATTTTTCATATAAAACAGTGCACTGTCAGGTTGTGAGAGATCAGAAAAACACCACGCCAGACTATAGGAAGCAGAAGCCGCGGTTTCTTCAGATGCATGCAGGGCTAGAACTTTCCTGAATTCTGAAATACTCAGGGAATGATTGATTTCAGGAGCAGCAGGCCTGCGCGGTTTAATCATATCTTTGCCATCATTGAAGAGTGAAATCTGCTCCATGTATTCAATCAGGTCAGTCTCATACTCTTCATACTCACGCAGATACCTTTCTGTCTCCCTCGAATAATAAAGTTCTCCAAGATGATATCTGAAATACGCTTCATCCTCAGGGCGGAGCGAAAAGCTGTTCAGAAAGTCATTTATTTGACTGGTCAGATTGCTGTAAGCTGTCACTTTATGCTTCTCTTCAAGCTGAATCAAAGAGTCTATCTGGAAAGAGAAAGTCTCACTTGTCGCATGGGATTGTTCATGATCCGGATCCTGAATGGATGAAAGTTGCTGCTGATAGCCGAGAACAGATTTGCGCCAATCCAAATACTCAAGTTCCCAGTTATACCTAAGCAGCCTCATCTCCACTTGCAAAACCAGGGTGCGATTGACAACATCTCTTATTCTCTGACGGTTTCTCCTTGAGTGGTGGATTTGAACAGCACCATTCTCAGCGTCCTCACCAATGACAGCCAAAAAGAGAGAATCTGCCCTATGAAGCATTATTTCCCTTTTGTCTGAGAAATCGCTCTCATGGAACGTACCGGTATGGTAATGCCGATTTATGAATTGTTGCACCCCTTCAGCCCTGCGATACAAAGAAGATATCCACTTGTGATCTCCTCTTTGCTCTTCCTGCAAATTTTCAAGTAAATTTTGCATCTGATTTATCGACCGGGTTAGGCGCTTGGACTCTTCAGGGGTCAGTCTGTTTTGCTTCCTTTCCTCAAGTTCATTGACCAGATTTGCAATCCGCCTCTCCTCCCTGTCTACAAAAAGAACTCTCTGCCATTCCCTTTGAGCTTTCTGAATGTAGTGCTTTGACAGAACGTAAGCTCCTTCTGCAGCATAGGCAGACTGTGGGTATAAATTGAGAAGTTTCCTTAAAGTCCTCTCTGCACTTTCATTCATACCCTTGCCAATATAACACCACGCAACCCCGTATAATATCCGGTCAATATTTTGATCTCCCTTAAGCAGTGCAAAATACTCCTCCAGAGCTCTGTCATAATGCCCCATCTCATAATCCATCTCAGCAATCGATATCCTGATATTTCTTGCAGCCTCTCTGTCTTTTTCACCCGAAGGTCTGAAGCGCAGAGCACTCTCCATAACATTTCTAGCCATAGAAGCATCTCCTGAGAGCAAATAACTCCGGCCCAAAGCATGCATTACATGCAAAGCATATGGGTGGTTTCTTGCAACCATAGCAGCAAGTTCACTATAGAGATTGCTCTCCGCCCCCGAAGCAATACCACCCTCTATAGTCAGCCATATCAGCAGGTTTCTCTCAGCCCCCCTGAAATCAGACATGTCAAGATCAGTTCCCTCTCTCCACAACTCATTATACCGCCCCAGTGCAAAGAGACTCTGAATTTTCATTGAAATTTTATGTTCGTCGATACCCTGTTTTTCAATCGAGGCAACAGCATCGGCATATCTTCCGGTCGAGAACTGAGCTTCTAAAATCAAACGTTTTAGTTCAGCGAGTTGTTGAGAATCCCGATAACGATTCATCATAAGCATCAGTCTTTCATACGCCAACTCGTTTTTTTCTTCACTGAGAAACTTTCTTACCCTGCGTATTTCGATATTAAACATAAAATCCTGATCTGCAGAGGAACTGTGCCTGACAATCTCATCCTTAATGGCTTCAAGTTTTTCTGATACTCTACCTGAACGCTGCCCCAATCCACTCCTGAGTATATCCAAAAACTCTTCAACTTCCGATACACTTTCTTTTCTCTCATACTTCATAACACCGGAAACATTATCAACTATAGCGATAACTCTATCAATATCTTCCCATACCCTGTCAATTTCCTTTAGGATACCGAGCATTTTTTCTATTCTCATCCTGCTTTCCTGCTCAAAAAAATCAAACATTCCATCCGCAGGTCCCGAGACAATCATCTCCCGCATGATCCCAACCGCCTCAACCAAAGGAGGCTTTAGAGCTTCTGTTCTTGTATTAAGTTGTTGATTTTGTCCCTCAGCAAAACTTATCATCCTATCGACTCTAACCATCAGTTCATCATCAAACCCAGTGACCCTTGCGGGAAAGAGCTGAAAGTACCTCAGGTCAACCAACATATCAGATATCGCACCTAATTCCTCATCGATAAGATTAATTTTGTCCCACTGGGAACCGAATCTCCTTACCAATGCGTCTCTTTGCTGCCAATCATAATCAGAGCGGGCATAAACGGAAAAAGACAAAACCAGAACAGCCAGCAACATAGTAGTCGCCACTTTTCCAACTTTGCCTATTTTAAGAAATGTAAACATATTTTCCGTTTCACTGTTCTGACTAATTAATCATCAGAAATACTTTCTATTCTTCGTTGAATTTCCTGAAGACGTTCTTTTGCATCTAAATTTTCATCTCTTGTTACCTCTTCCCTGATTAGAGTCTGCAGCCTCTCATCAAAGTCGATCCTCACCGGCTCTCGCTTTTTCTTCAAAAGCATATAACTTCTCAGCATCTCGGCAGTGTTTCGTCTATGCCGTATAGGGATAGTCAATGAGACATCAATTTTCCATTTCACAAACCAGGGATCGAAGGGATCTTTGATACCTCTTCTAACTTCATCTGCAAATCTGCTCGTATCTTTATTGTGCTCTTTATTATATTGATCATTGAGAAATTTCAGATGTTCACGGTTAATGCCAGACTGCTGATTTACACTTAATAAGAGTGGCAGAGAAACAGACAAAACCGCTCCACCCGGATATCTTACATTACCACCCAGTGTTAAGTAACTTGGGTTTTCAGTAAAATAAACCAGCCAGCGTTTATCCCCCATCTCAAATTCCTTTGGCTCGAGAAAGTTTTGAAAGGCTTGGAGTGAATAAGTGACAAACAGATCAAAATCGTAGGCACTGTAAATAATGCCCGCATCAATAAGATACTGGTAGTTGGTTCTCATATCCCTCTCAAGGGGCATCCTCAAACCCAGATTTGTAATCAGTCTCAAAGGGACTCTTCTATGACGAGCAATAAAGTCGATCTCATGGATCAGTCTCCCTTCTACAGCACCTCCTTCCAGCACATACCCATCCGGCATAAACCCACGATACCCTCCTATGGTAGGAGGTCCTTCCGTGAAGTTATGAACATATCCAAGTGACAGTGCTGTCCCGGAGAAACGAATATTATCATTGTCAGGAAGAGTCAGCTTTAATTCTCCAGAAACCGATCCCGGGCTAAAAGCCCAGGAGAGAGGTCTGGATTCCAGAGTAAAGCTACAGAAATCCAGCACCCCTACTCTCAACCGAGCCTCAGGAAAAGCCCTGGCATTTGAAACCCATCTCCTTTTCTCTCTTCTTATACTGTCTAGATTTATCGGAGATTCATCCCAGACATGACCGACCGCTCCTATCTCAAACCAAATATCTCCCTGTGCAGTTGTGTTGGCAGTCCTGCAGTTATAAAACCTTTCGCCCCGGTCCCGTATATCCTTAACCTGAGCACCGAGCGGCACAAGCTCTGCAACAGCAGCACAAATCACCAGTTTCACAAAGATTATTGTTCTGAAATCCATAAAAAAACCTAATCCAAAGACCTAAGCAGCTGCTCTATTTCACTGATTTTATTCTCGATTTCTTCCCTGCGTCTCAACGCTTCTTCTTCCCTGTCAAAATCAAATGATGATTCCCCATCAAACCTCTCCAACTCGGCTCTGAGATTTTCCCTTTCATGCACAACCTGTCTCACCAGATCTTCTTCAGCTTCACTCTCCCGTTCCTTAAAAATCAGAGTTCTGACAGCCTCTGTATTTGACTCCCTGAACAAAAGCGGTACTTCCATTCCAAGTGAAAGAGTCAGGTATGATGGGTTGAGGCCATTTCTGCTTTTAAGATCATTGTAAACCAAAACCCTCACTGACCCAAGTAACCTGAAATTATTTCTGAACCGATATTTAATTCCCGGCTCAATAAACAAAAGAGCCTGATCATAACTTTCATCACCCGGAAAACTACTCCTGCGTTTCTCTTTATATGCCCCATATCTGATGTCAATGAAGTAGCTGTGCCTGTAGAGCTTCCACTCCAAAGCTGCCCTCAGAGAAAGCTGATCGTATACGTGAAGCAAAACGGGATCATCTACAAACGAGCCCTTGAAATACACCTTCAGAGGCAGCCAGTCAACAAGGGCTATCCAATCCAGATCAACAACAAGCCCAAGCGTTATAAAAGAATCGAAATCGGGTTTATCGGGCGAAGCCGTCCCGCCTAAGGTATCTGCAACAGTTGATAGTACGAGGTCCACAATTCCGGCAATTCCGAAAAATCGCAATCTGTCATTTCGAGGTGTAGTGACCTGCATCGATACCCCCAATGGACCGATTCCCTGTCTGTTTATTACTCCCCTGCCAGAAAACTGGATCATTTCGGCTACACCAATTGCCCCACCCATATACAAACCCGCACTCATGTCATTAAGACCAATCCCTCCGCGGGATATACAATACGCGGTTATATTGCCACTACTGAGCACATTGGAGGCAGGGATATTTACAGTCCCCTCATTTCTCCCACGGCGAACCTCCGGGTTTGCATAGGCAAAGACAGCACTTAGCATAATCACAGAAATCATACTTGTGAAATTCATAAATCCTAAATTCCCCTGACCTTTTTACCTGATACCACCACGGGAATGAGTGTAGTGTCATTAAAGCGCTTGCCATTTTTCCTGAGGCTCCTCTTATAACGCTTTAACTCCTCAACGTTTGCCTTGGTGAAAAGTCGCCACCCGTGAATATTCCTTTTATCCGTAATATTCAGTGACGGTTCTTCCAGCCAACGCTTAAGAGTCGAAACAGAGACCCTTAGTTTTTTGGCCACCTGCCCAGTCGTCAAATAGTTACATTCCATCCTTCCATTACCCTCCAAAGCTTGTCATACAATATGTTGTACTGCAAAACAAAAACCACACCGTATATTGATAGCTTTTGCAAACTCTTGTTTTTCAGTTATTTAGACCATCCACAAAACTAACCAACAACCAGTCTGTTAACCTGAACATCTTATTATATATCATACCATTTTTCTGTTTAATTTTAAACCAAAATCATTATTGCTTAGGAATAATTCAGGTTAAATTTTAATTGAAGGTGGAAAATATTTGATTTTCAGTGTTCCCTAATCCTATTTTATGAAACTGATTGAAAATCCTTGCGGCCATAGCTCAATTGGATAGAGCATCTGACTACGGATCAGAAGGTTTGGGGTTCGACTCCCTATGGCCGTGTTTAAGATGAAACCCCGGAATCCTTTTAAATCAAGGTTTTCGGGGCTTTCTCTTTTAGGCTTCTTCAACAATTTTTTTTCCTGCCAAATACCTACTAAATAATTGTGGCCAAAAGCGTGGAATGCACAGATAGTGTTATTTTAACTAAGAGCATAGATAATGAGGTGTTTTACTTTTTTGTCCAAAAAACGCAATGGGAGCGGTTTTACTCGGGGATAAATCTCAATGTCACATCCTGGAGATCAAAACCCTCAATCAATTCCGCATTACTCAGAAATTGAACGAATATTCTCCTGGCATCCTCAAGTATTAGCATTTGGCTTTGCAGAATATAAATCGGCCCTACCCGACAGTTAATATATGCACTATCTTCTTTTCGCGGATAATCACCCATAACGTAGTGCCTGAAACCGTTCTGTCTATATTGTCGTGCCTCTACAGTAAGCCTGAGAGGTGCTCCTGCAACCTGAACGTAGCTTCCGGTAAGGAGCTCTGTGAGTGAAAAAAAGCAGCGCCTTTTGGGGTGAAGTGTATTCAGAAGCGTAAGCATTTCTTCTGTTTCGGGATTTTCTATGGGAGATATGTTATCTCCTTCGAATCGAAAACTCATATTTCCCTCCATTGACTATAGAGTTGAGCTGCGTTTTTATATCCAACAATTACTATCTTTAGTCTTATAATCTCCGCTTGTTGCGTATGCCAGACATTTCAATCCACCATTACAACTTGTTTTGTAATAGCAATCAAAACAGTTACTGTCCAAGTTGTTTATATCGCGAATATCCTCAAGTATTTCCGAGTTTTCATATAACTCATTTAGATTATCAGATAACAGATTACCTACTTTGATCGGAAGTCTTCTGCAGGGCACTAAATCACCATTTGAAAGAATGGCTAACAGTGAAACACCTGCAGAACAACTATAGGGTCGCCCCCCACACAACAGAAACTGTAAAGCTCTTTCTGCCAGAATTTCTGTTTCAGAAAATATGAAATACTTATCCTTCAGTTTTTCCTTATTAATCAGATCACAAAGTGTTTTGAATTGCTTCGTGGTCATTTGAAGATTATCTGATTTTCCATTTGGCAGATATCGGTCTGTCCATATCTTAAATGCTCTGTATCTTCGGGCAATCTTTACAACATGTGGATAATCCATAAAATTTTCTGAGTTCGCGGTAAAAGAAATGACTGTTGGTATACTCAGTTTGCGGTAAACTTTTAGCGATTCAATAATCTTTTTATAACTCCCCATTCCTCTAATTGAATCATTTCTCTCTCTTTTTCCTTCTAAGCTAATCTGAACAAAATCAGGTCGGTAATTCTCCAGTTGGTTAAGTACACTTTTTGAAGAAATAAATCCGTTTGAGAGTATTCCAAAAGAAAACATTTTTGTTTCCCGTACTTTTCTAATCAGATCTACTATATCGGTTCTTAAAAAAGGCTCTCCTCCTGTAAGATTAATATGTGCGTGTGATATTCCTTTTGTTTTGACAAACATCTGTAGTTGAACTAAAATTTGCTCAAAGTCGTGAAAAGCTAATCCATTGTAATTATAATCTCTTTGATAGCAATGCCTGCATCTCAAATTACAGTTATCTGTTATATGCCACTGAAAAACTATCGTGTTAGATGGAGCTATATTCAAAATTAATCACAACCCCCACATCCTCCCCCACATCCCCCACAGCCCCCACAGCCTCCACAGCCTCCACAGCCTCCACAGCCTCCACAGCCTCCACAGCCTCCACAGCCCCCTTCACCGCCGCCTCCACCGCGGACAGTCCCACAGCCCATTGTAGAACCGGGACGGTTATCAAGAAGTGCTGTACTTTCCAATAACTCGCCAAATTGGGTGTCAATAAAAGAATTTATTCCAAATATTGCAATTCCGTATAAAAGATTATCATCCACAAGCAAATCAGCAGTTTCGTCTGAAGTTTTCAACCATTCAAATCTTTGGGCTGTTCTTTGTAACAGCATTTTTCCAAGTGCAGTTATAACACCTGGTCTGGCAACTCTGTATAGAATGACAGTTGTCAGAATTAGCAACAAAAACAGATATCCACTTGGTTTATCTCGAACTAAACCAAAATAAAGTTTAGTTCCCCCAATTCCCCAAAGGATCACAAGACCCCAAAAGAAACCTTTCCAATGTTGATTTATTTGTGCTGAATCTGGAATCAGATGTAGTTCTTCTAATCTGGCTTTATTAGGCCGAATAATTTTTTTTATACTATCAATAGAATAAGTTAGGTATAGATCCCTGTATTTGATAGGCTTTTTAATGTAGTTATAGATTGCTGTTTCAAGAGTGTTAAATTTCGAAATATCAGTTTGCTTTTGCTCAAGAACAATCGCATTTTTTTTAATCGAAATATCAACAGCTTTTTGACGCCATAAATTGAAAACACTCATAACAATTGCACCGTATACTCCACTTTTTAGAATCGCAATATCCAGTGGTTCTAATTTGGTTGGTTCAGGAATTTCAAAATCAGATGTACAATCACAGGGGACATAATGCCTAACATTTAATAACACAACAATTGCATACAGTGTGAACAAAAACATAAACTGAGAGCCTGGAATACTTACCAGATAATCGATCATATCATCCTCCTCAAGTTCAACACTAATGTTGCGCATACCTGATATGGTCAAATACTATCAGGTTAATATTTTTTATCAATGTTTCACAGTGGACCTGAACCAAAATTTTTTTCAAATAAAAAAAACTCCCTAAGTTCAGATACAGCAAATGAGAAAAAGTATTTGGAGAGAGTAGATGACACCCGAAAAGCTATCAAGTCAAGATATATTCTGATATATAGAAATATGGTAAAAAGTGTAATAGGAAATTCATGCACGCCACCATTGGCCGGGAATAATACTGCATGTTTCTTATCACAACAAATTAGACAAAACACACATTTCCTAATATGTGAAATAAATTTGATGTACTTCTTGCAACCAAGAATCAATATACTGCTAATTGATCTCCGGGAGCAAGCTATTTGAGCGTATTTATGTAGGAGTAGCTCAACTTCTGTTCTTCAACAAACCCAAGAGAACTTGCATCAGTTAATGTGTGTCGGACAATATTTCACCCGATATTGGTCCCTATTTGGTAAGCAAATCAATTTCATCTCCTATGGCTCCCGGAAGTACAGTAACCAAACCCCCTTCGATTGTCAAAACCCGCTGTAGTAGACTCAAAATTGAGAACCATAAATTTCAGAACCAAAGCAACCCAATTCCTTAGCCCAGTTCACCCTGCACGACATGAAGAAGCAGACTCTTTACGCGCTTCTCCCAGCTATTTTGGGAGAATTGTGTTCAGTCTTTAGTACTGGCCTTACAGGACAAAAGAAGCGATGAGTATTTTACTGATAGCAATTTGATACTCTGCAGGGCGGCTTTTCCATCGATTCTGCCGGTTCCTATCCTTTACTTACAATCCTGGTTTCAGGAGTGAATGTAATTTCGCTATCCCCAAATTCCATTGCTCTTAATGCAAACTCAATATCAGCTTCAGTTCTCTTTAGCTCTTTTGCCATTTCGGAAATAGGGATTTGAACTTTTCTGTCCATCATTTTGATAATAGCTTCCTCAATCTTTTCTTTATTCCTAAAAGCTATGATTCCGGCAATAACAATGGGTATACCGAAGTACCAATATCCGATTGCAAGAAAGGACCCAAAAATTATTGAAAGCAGACCTCCTGCTTTATTTTTTCCTGCAAAAATTGCAACTGAACACCCCCCCAAAATGACAGAGTAGAGAGCTAAATAGATGACACTTTCCAACACATTTGCATTTAGGGCGCTTTCTTCATGTCTGAGATACCAAAACACAAGCAAAGTAAATCCCAGTGAAAGCATGCTGACAAGTAAGATTAATGTTGCAGATATTTTCACCGATATTGGCAGACGTACCCTAAATTTCGATTTTCCCCCGTACTTGCTATCGTCATATTTCTTTACAATTTCTTCCATTTCTGACCCTTTATGCTAATTTTGAATTTTTTCTTCCAGACATGCTAAAATTATATCGCAATTTTCTTCATACTTTTTTTTATCCCTGAAGATAAACTTGAACTCCTTAGTTCCATCATTGATTATAAGTTTACCTGTTGACAAAGCGCCTTTGGGCATTAATTGTGCTCTTAAGATGCCTTCATATGTTAATGAATAGTTTTTTTTATCACTTGTCTCAATGCTTTTTAGCGTCAGTTCTTCCAGCTGCTCCGAACGCTTATTGGACATGTGGGTTGCAATACCCTGTCCTATAACACCAAAAAGAGCGTTCCATCCACCGGTACTGCCGGTTTTTGCGCAAAGAATTCTTTTATCGGTAAAAAACAGGTCATAGTCACAGAAACCCAGTTTTGCACGAACTATACCTCTTCTTTCTTCTGACATTTTTTCCTCCTATGGGAGATGTGATGTGCTAAATGATCAATAATTTCAGTAATTATCGGGTAAATTCATTATCAGGGGTAGACTGTACCACCCTGGTTCCCAATCCTTCCACTTTTTTTCTGCACTGTATATATTTTGAATGGCAGTAAATGTTACAAGCATATTACCAGCTGATATGATAAATCATCTAAATCACGATTTACACAGTTCAGATATTTTCATATGTTAAAAACGACCAGAAGGAGTTCCCTCCTTCTTTTAACACCAGTTTCCAGTTTCTTTTCACCAGTTCTGCATTTAAATGCCTGTTGACAAAACCATGTGCCATCACAACAATATGCTGCGCCTCACTTTCGTGATTAACAAGATACTCTGCTGCATTTTTGATTCTGTTCTTAAATTCCATATACGATTCTGAGTTTTCGCTCCAACCAAATCTCCATAAAATCCGTAGAATCACTAACCAGGCAAAAAGGGGGAGTTTTACGTTTTTACAGATACCGTGAGGCAGTTGCGCTTCATTGAGAAGTTTACAAGTATCGAATCTTTTTATACCTAAGCGAGAGAAAGATTCTGAGGTCCTTTTTAATTCACTGCAGATAAAAACATCTCCATCTGAAATGACATCTTTCACTTTTATTGGTTCAAGACCCGATTGGTAAAGTTCGCTGCTGTTCCAGGCTCTGATAAACATACCCATTTCCGATCCAGATATTATGGAAAACGGAGAGTAATCTTCTTTCGCTTTGGGTTTTCCGTGTCTGATTAGTGTTATTCTTCTTTTCATCTTGCATTAACCTAAACTCAAATTCTCATAATAGTAGTCAGAGCAAATAAGTGTAAAATGATTTATATGATTTGTTCTGAAAATACACTATTCCCATATAGTAACTTTTAATTTCAAAACTGACAGGCAATTTGACATTCCTTATACAACAAGGAATCAATATACTGCCAATTACTCTCCCGTAGCAAGCAATTTGAGAGGGCTTATTGTGTAAATGTATCCCAACTTCGCTTAGTTCCGATAAGATGCTCGCATTTCCGGAAGATTTTTTGACGAAGTGTACAATCGTGTGACAATGGTTTGTACCCAAAAAAAACACTTTTAGCTTAAGATTAAAGGCTCATATGAGTTGGCCGAAGGCCTTTTACTGGTTTTCAGCTTACTCTCTTAAAGATCTGTTGAGTCCGGTTCTGCAACTTTTTACAGAACTTCAAAACATGTCCTTAGCAACGTGTTGACGGAAATATGACTGACACATCGTTAAAATGATTAGTAATGGTTTGAGCCAATATTTGTCTTATAACAGTATCTTCTATGGTAGTAGCGATCATTTTCCATGTGTATCGTCTGTTTCGCGAAAAACAGCTTGTAGCCAAAAAGTATTTGGCAGTATATTGTTACTGTTTGTATAAGACATCAAGCTTACTGAAAAACAGGTCTAAATGTGATAACGGTACCTTGTTCGTTTTAAAACGACAAGAAAATATTTTAGGTAAATATAAGATTATAATCCCAGCCTTACCCAGAACATCATTTGAGAAGTGATAAATATCAATGCTGAAACAGCTTGATAGGTAAAACCAAATTTAAGGAGATTGTTTAATGAGTAACCTAAATGCAGTCACAAAAAAAAGGATCTTTTTAACAACTGCGGTGTTGCTCTGTCTGACCGGTATGTATGGAACCAGAGGGTCGGTCTATGCATCAGAAAATAAATTAGTGACTGCTATTGTTACCGACTCATTCGTAACTGTAAGTGCAAACGGTGGCTTTATGCCAAGCCTTTTTTACAGAGAACATTATAAATATGTTTGTCGATATGATCGCACCGAGCATATTCTGCAAAGCGACAAACCTGCTATTCATCCAGAAACAGAAAGAGCGTTTTCCGAGGATGAGCTTGAGGATATACTATACTATTTAGCAGATAACGGGGATCTTATTGAACGGCTATATACCAGACAGGGTGAGTTGATCACTGACCCAGATGGAGCTTATTTAGAGAACGTCAATGTTGGGGATACTGTTTTTACCCTTACAAAACCCAAAAAAATGATCGTTGTAGATAATCCCGAATATTTCAGCAAGAGACCGCTTTCATTAAATGACGAATTAAGAAACAAGCTCCACTGGATCAGGGACAGGTATTCTGATGCTATTGACATTGATCGGATTATTATTGCTTTGGAAAGGGAATTCAGAAGCGGAATAGTCTCAGAAATTGAGAACATCGCAAGGTGTGTTGGGTTTGTTAAAGTTGACTATGCCAAACTGGCATCCTGCAATGCAACCGAGCAACCAGCGGTTTCTGCCGACATGTCTGGAATAGGCGGTTACTCAGAAGGCATCGATGAAGTACTTTCAGGTATTAGTTCTTCAGGGAATGGAAAAAGACGCATTACCGGAATCGGGTCAGATACAAGACATTTTCAGGGTGACAAACTCGTCAATGGGCTTATCAGTAGTGAAGGTTCTGGGCAAAAAACCACCCCTACGAATTCACTAAGGGGCGCAGCTCCTACTGGTGGTAGGAGCAGAGGTAGTATTCAGGGTGTGGTCATGCAAAATGTAACTGCATTGCGTTACAGCTATAGCCAACGTCTACATGAAGTGCCGGAACTTGAAGGAAAGGTTACCGTTAAATTCGCTATCAATGAATCGGGCAATGTCATCTTTGCAGAAGTAACTGAATCCACAACCGGCGATCCTGAATTCGATCTCCAGATTATTGGTAGAGTTAAGACTTGGAATTTCGGCAGAATTAATATACCAGGAGATGTGACGGAAGTTGTTTATCCGTTTTATTTTAAACCTTGAACTAACTGATAGGAAATTTGACTTCTTTGTACAGACAAGAACAGCATACTACTATTCGCTAACTGAGAGCCTGCTGTCCGGGTGGGTTACTATATGCCTGTAGCTCACAATTGCCTTATAACTTGCAAAAAGTATTCACTTCCACATGGAAGAGTTTGGTATTACCAGACAAGCTGTTCATCAAATATTGAAAAAAGTACAGATTAATCCCCCGCGCTGCTTTTAATCCTGAGCGCAAAGAAAACAACAGGAAGTGTAGTGATGAAAGATGCCCTCTTTCATCACTGTTTTCACCTTACAATCAGATGTCCAAAGGAGTGCATAGTATCACCTCGCCCTGTATCATTTACATCAAACCGATAATATCCGGCGGGCAAGCTCATTTGTTCAGGTGACAGCACAAAAGAGCCATCATTCAACTCTCCAAACCATTGCCCGACTCTCTTGCCGATCAGGTTATATGCGGCTATTCTGATTGTGCCATTAGCCTTTGTGTCTGGCAGTGAAAATTTAAGGGAGCCATTTGGCATGGACTGTACTCTACCTGAAAAAGATCTTTTTGTTTTAATGCATTTAGTCAGTGAGGCTGTTTCTTCTATGGCAGTAAGGAACATTTCAAGCGGAACAGATACCCCGATATAATCCTTGTGGATAATCTCATCATTGTCATTCAAAAAGAAGGCATCAGGAGGAATGAATATGTTTTCTATAGTTTCCATAGATTGAGTATACCAACGAGGACTTGGAGGACAAATACCTCTGTGCCCTACGTTGCCTTCGAGCATACTGAGATCATCTGACATATCATTTGAGAATCCCAAAACCCTGTTCCCACAAAGAGATGTATAAGATTTTGCATTAAACTGAATAATAGAAAACCTGTATCCATCATGTATTCGGCCGTCTTCCGGTTTGAGCACTGTTTCTATGTGCACAAATATGCTGTCTTTATTTACAGACTCAAAGGGATCACAATCCGGATCATCCTCTAAACAAATATGAACTATTGTTTCATATGAATAATCCAAAGCGCATGAATCTACTGTTGCAATATAGACGTTTTCATGACTGTTATAACGATCCATCAGTTTTTCCAGCATTTCACTTCTTCTGATAGTATCTCCCGGCGGAGGCTCTGTCCCAATAATAAAGTTACCAGTACTTTTCAACACCTGAAGATCAGGCTGGATGGAGATGGTATCGAGCCTTATTGCTATAATTTCCACAACGCACGATGCCCAGCAGTTTTGCAGGAGAACTAAACTGAAAAACCAGGCTGTGATATAGATGTGGATAAGCTTACACATTTGTTTTTCTCCTCTCCTCGTGGATAAACAACAGGTAGGTAAAGTATGGTGCTAATATAATTTGAAAAAGGGAATAGGTATATTTAAATTTTGACAAAATGTATAATGATTGTTCTGACCTGCCCATAGAGAGTTAGAACAAAATGAGTTTTGACATTCGAATTCGTTTTTGAAATGAAAGTTCACTTATTAGCATACGCCTGGTCCATAAAGCATTTTGAAAATTCCTGGTGGACTAAACTTATATTATAGCAGCAAAAAGAGATATTCTAACGAATAATTATATCATGTCCAGAAGGCATTGTTCTCCGGTGAGAGAATCATTGGAAAAACGTAAGGAACTACATTATGAAAAAAGGTCTTTTTTTTGGCATCGTTTTTTTGGGATTTATAAGTGTCGGATGGTTTTCCATCACTGGTGCCATAAGAAATGTTGGCGATTACCCTCAACCAGGTGGTTACGATACAAGTTGTCAAAATAAAATGACATCCAAAAAATTTGAAGATTGCCATCAACCAGGTAGTTACGATACAAGTGATCAAAAGAAATTAGAAACCGAAGAGTTCTGGGAGATTTTCAGAAAGATGTTGGATCCTGATCAACCAGACAGTCTATGCAACAGGTTACTCTATAGATCGAATGGTATCGCTGGTATCGCTCGGTGCCTTGCATTACATTTTCCACCTTCTTTAGTTAAAACGGCGATTGGTGTTTCCCCATTCATCGGAGGACCTCACAAAGCTGATTCCTGCGACTGGTCAAATACCCGAAGTTTTGGATATTATAATCCAGAGTTTGTCAGAAGAGCAACAGAGCTGCTTATTCCGGAACGCGAATCCCTTCTATCAAAAATCTTGGAGCCCTATTATGTGAGACGGCTTCGGCACCCTGCACGGCTACTCTATATTGCTCACAGGGTCTTGACTCAAAACCCTGAATTATCCGAAACACTGGTTTCTATATACAATAGAGATAGGAATTCGGATGAAGGAATGTGTTCTGGAAGCACACGGGAAATAATGTTTATTCTATCGCTAAAGGATGAGACATCGCTTGTAGAAAACTATCTCACCAACAATAACAAAGTGTTTAATCAACAGGTAGTGCTATTCTGGTTGCGTCGCATGATAGACGGCTCCATTAACCAGTTCCATGATGGATTGGTAAAGATGATATCGGTATTTGATCCCAAATTTTATAACATGTGGATTGGTACACCGGAATTTTTCACCCGATGTTTTATTGAAGACCCATTTGTGACTGCTGATTATGATAGTTGGTACATTGTAGCTCAGGAAAAACTGCAGAGAAACCGTAAACTGATGCAGCAATTCGCTTCACAATGGCAGATATTTTGTGACACTGCAGCCGTCACGGGCAGGCAAGTGAGACTATTCCGCAGTAATGACGTCTCTTCCCCTCCTCCAAGTGATCATATTATCTACCGGCATATCACAGGTATTGGGGAGTGTGCAGGAGACACCACTGACATCAATTTTGGCTGGGAGAGTATCAGTATCAACCGTGAATCTATATCTGTTGCTTATTATTTCAACGGGTTTTCCGGGCTGGATTTGGAAAGAGGTATGACAGTCGGACAGGTCGAAAACCTTCTTGGAACCCCTGCCCGTAAAAACGCTCACTTCATGACTTATCTGTCCAGTAGTGCGTCCGACGAATTGCATGGAGACTTTTTTACCGATAAGAGTGAACTGTTTATATTGTTCTTTGTTGATGGAAGTCTTGAGGTAGTAAAAGAAATTTGGATTGGGTCCTGTTGACCACATTGATTCCGGATGTTTGGTCAGACCAGCATGAATGCCGTTTGCTGTCTCCAGATGCCACTAATGTCACCAGGTTGTCAATATGGGATTGTATCTACCTACATAAAATCCACTGACCACTTTTTTGGCAAAGAAACAGGTTTAGGCTGAAAACGATGCCAGATTCTAAGCTAACAGATTCAAGAGGAGTGTTCCCATTTTGGTCAGTAATTTCAATTAGACGCCCTTGAGCATGATAAGTGATTTTGAACTCATTGGGATTTAGAGGCTGCATATTCCATAAAGGATCGGAAAACAATTCATCATTGAAAAAGGAGCTCTGATCTTCAAGACGTTCCTCAATAGAGAAACCATAAGCTCGGGCAAGCTCTCTGGTTTTGACAGAGAGCACTGAGGAAAGACCGGTATAATCTTTTTGCGAAAGCATGGTGTGTATGGTTTCAATAAAAGTTGTGAGAGATTCTCTGTCTAAATTCTCTTCATTCAATATGTCGGCATCTTGCCATATCCAATCACCATACGGAATATCAAAAGTAATGTTTTTTTCAACTATAACCGGAAATACGGTGTCATCTTCACCAGTCCATTCTATTTTGCCGACAGTGGTTTCTTTAAGCTCCGGTTCCCTATACATCAGTATTTCCATTTCAAAGGATTGCCCAGCAGGGTCATTTGTTTGAGAAGTGTCCTGTGATATTACAACTCGAACTGTATTTTCTCCATTTATTGCCCATTGATTAACACTTAAGGTTCTGCTGAGTGCTCTGAGATTGGATTCTATAAGTACCCCATTGATATAAACATCGACACTGGTTTTAAAACAACTTGCCCTTAATCGAATATAGGCCATCTCTGCTCCTTTAGAAGTGTGGTTTTCCGTTTCTTTTCCATTCACTCCTGCTGCAAAGATAAAGAAAAAGACAAATAACAGAGATGCATGTTTTTGAATATTTAGTAAAAGTCCTAATTTACTCAAATTGACTATATTTGACATACTAATATTTCCTTCCAAAAGAAATAGCTGTTACAGATCGGCTTTATACAAACAATAAATATACTACGGATTGCTCTCCGGCAGCAAGTTATTTGAGGGGGTAGTTCAAGATGGCGTATCAAATATGACAATACGGTTGCATTGGCTTGTAACAAAAAAACATCTTTCAGCTTTTGTCAGACTTTTTCAATATGTATGTTCTGCTTAACATTGTAGTAGAATAATAATTCTCGCACAAAAAGAGCAGACTGTGTTCTGTAAGTCACCTCCTCCTGTACATCACCTTCGGTAGTGGAGTATCCCATTCGACATGTTCACCCTTTTTAAACTTATTTCTGCTCATTTAGACTACCCCTTTTTTTTGAAGATTTCCTAAAACGCCGTGCCATGCATATTCTGCGCGCAAAATGGAGATACCAGATCACACCAGCTGTTCCAGCTGATATAATTCAGCAGTACCCCTTTCAATTAATTTTCTATCCCTATTTCACGTAATATTATAGAGCCAACAAGCCATATAGTTTGGTGTATACCCATTACATATAGATGGAGGCTGGTATTATGATTTCCAAACATGATTTCCAAAAAAACAATCCGAACCTTTCGGAAGGGATGAAGGCCTATTCTCAGGATGGAGAAAATTTGGGGAAAGTGGTAGCCCTGGAGGAGGATCATCTGTTGATTGAAAAAGGATTTTTCTTCCCGAAGGATTTTAGTTTCAGATATGACGATATACAGAGTATTGGGGATAATGAGTTAATTATAAATCAGAAAAAGGCAGATCTTGACGTCTGGAAAGATGAACAATACAAAGGCTGGGATGAATACGATAAAGCAAACCAGCTGGATATCCCTGTGAAAGAGGAAGAACTGGAAGCAAGAAAGGTTGCCCGTGAAAAAGGCGCAGTTCGTGTTCGCAAGGTTGTACATACTGAAATGAAAACCTTCTCTGTTCCGGTTTCAAAAGAAGAGATTGTTATAGAAAGGGAGAAATATCCTGAAGGAAAAGAAGTAAAACCCGGAGAGAAAGCATTCAAGGAGGAAGAGGTCCGTATTCCCCTGGCAGAAGAGGAAGTTGAGACCACAAAGCGCCCGGTCAAAAAAGAAGACGTACATGTGAAAAAGAAAACAGTTACAGACAAGGAGCAGGTAAGTGGTGAAGTCAAGAAGGAAGATGTAAAAATTGACAAAGAAGATGAGGGTAGACGCAGGGCGGCATAGACCGCAAGGAGCAGCATATTTACACTGCGTATAACAGACCATGCGTTAACACGATGTTTTGGGTAGAGGACGGGGAATCTCCGTCACTCTACCTATACTCTGCCAAAAGCTCCGTTTACATAATCTAAGCATGAAGGTACCTACGAGCTTGCAAACTCTACGATGACATATTATCATCGGAAAGCTGCTCGAGCGGTGTATATATGAACACAGCATTTGGTTTTCACCGGAATTACTCTGCTGTTTTAGAACTTTCTCAGGATTTGTGCACCTATGGTGCGGCAGGAATTCATATTTTACGCACTCATAGCACACCGTTTAAGGATTTTCAATGATAACGCGAGTTGAAGATGGCTGGTTTCTCGGTCCCGGTATAATGAGCACAGGTTCACCAGATTAATACCTATATCATCCTCACTGAGGCACCAGAGGAGAAAAGAGTCAAGTGAGTATATAAAAAATCTTCTCGAAAAATTACCCTTCGAAAAAAAAATATTGATTCTTACCTGCCGTGGATTATTAAATTGTAAACAGCTAATGGGCGATATGCAGTTTACCCAAAGGCTTACATAGAGGTATAAAAAATGTTGGCAGGCCGCTCAAAAAACCATAGGGGCGAGGGTTGAGTTTACAGTGGCCAAGTCGAACGGTCTTCGCACAGCCCTATAAACGAGGTACCGATTTCGCAACCTGAGGGAGAGCCTGTAAGGGAATCGGTGCCGTCCTCGGCAGCCACCCAATTCATTCCTGTTCTTTTATTTTTGAGACCGCCTCTGCTTTCCCCTCTAAAAAATTTCTCTTATCCCTTCAAATAAGTGACTCACTTCTGTATATTGCAAAATCTATCCCCCTTTTCTATCTTATATGCAATCGGTAGAAATGGCCTGGGACTCTGGTTTTCATAATACTCATCAAAAGTTAAGACCCTTGGGCGGGTGGTAAGAAGGACAAGACCTGTTGGCACTGACTATCGGACTCAGAAAAAACATATGGTTTGGGAGTTGAAAAGATGAAAGCCCTCTTTCTACTAATTGCCTTAATCTGCTGCTCGCAGATTTACTCAGGTAACGGTAATACGATAAAAGTTTTTAATTATAGGTTGAATCTTCATAACTGCACAATACAATTGGAATCACAAGAAAAAACAATCACCCACAGTTTCGATTTTGAAAATGTTGGCATCTGTAGAATTGTAACACACGCAAACACCTCAGTAGTAACCACTCATTTTATAAATGGTTCTTACATATTCTTCATTGAAAACAATTATGTATACGAAGATGGATGCATTTCTGAATTCACCGCTTTTGCTGTACACAGAGAAAAAGGCTTACTGACAACTCCGCTGATAAAAAAATCAGGGACCTGCTTGCAAACTCAGGAACAGAAAGCTTTTGAGTATTTTTCCGATATACTTAAATAACCGACAATCAAAATTGTTGACATAGAATACTTTTTTTTCAGACAAAGAGACGATCCTTTAACCGTGCGCCTTCTGCCTTCCGATGCTTTGCTTCAATGGCAGCCTTGTTACAACAAAAAGTGAGCCACAAACAGGAGTTTTCCAAATGTCGCATTTAACCGGAACCATATTCCGTCCCTACAGGCCTTCGCCTGGCAGGCACCTACACTCTCTCCGTTGCCGAGACAGTGCTGGAACTTATGTATCCCTTCACAATAGGCCTGGCGATTAATGGGCTTATCGAAGTCCGGGGAATAACAAGTGTGATACCGTTGGTGGTGGTCTGGCTTTGCCAGGCCGCTGTCGGGGGCGATTTATCAGTTGGTGGTATCCCGTCTTGTAGCAGGAATTTATCGACGGTTAGCTGACAAGCTTGTTTTAAGTCAACGTGACACAGAGACTTCCACCAGCGAGGTTGCAGCCCGCGTGGATATGGTGGAAAAGGTATGTGATGCACTGACAGAGGTGGTTCCGCTGCTTTTAAGCGGTGTAGTGGGCATCATTGTATCGGCATTTATGCTGTTCACCTACAACCTGCACGCCGGAGCGGTCGCCGTTATCCTAATAGTGGTAATCGGTTTGTTACAATGGCGGTTTAGTATTAGTGCCCTTAACCTGAACGAGCAGATAAACACCCGTCGTGAGTCTCAGGTAAGTATCATAGAGAAACGTAAAAAAGCTGGGGTAACCGCCCACTTTAAAGCGATCACACGACTCAACGTCCGTTTCAAGGACATCGAGACCGGTACGTGGGCCATTGCTGATATCTTTTCTCTTGCAGCTTTGCTGGCAGTGCTGTTTCTGATCGCCGGAATTAACATATACGAGGTCGGATCAATATATGCCATGGTAACCTACGTCATGACACTCACCGATTCGCTGGAGGATGCTCCGTATCTTGTAGATGAAGGTGCCCATTTCTATGATGTGTCTTCACGCGTTGCTGAAAAGATGACCCTGTGAAAACAATGTATTATGTTTTTACAGCGGGAAGATCAACACAAAAAAACTGTCAGCTTTACCTGTGCAGACCTGGCCACTCAACATTATATTATTGACTGAAGTGACACTCAGTACCGCAAATTTCTATCCTTATGGATCTCATCCAATCTCTATCAATATCTCGTTTCTTCGCAGAAACCAAGGCTTAAATGGAGGATCGTAGCGTGCCCATATGGGATCACCCTTCTCTTCGATCCCTTTTTGTCGCATGGCTGTGCGCAACCGATCCAGATGAGAAAGGTAGCGTTTCTCGGACCATGAACCGGAATAGCGGATGGCAGCCATACGACGCGGCGGGATTTTTCTGAAATGAATCCGCTCATCCAGCGGCTTGGGGAGAGTCTCGATCCTAAACTGGGAAGGCATCATGAACTGCACCAGGAAGCGGTCATCTCTCTTCTCTGAAGCCATTTCCGCCACCGGGGCGGTCATGGCAATTCTGATCCCCTTTGTCTGAGTCACCGGGGCGGTCATGGCAAGCTTCTCCGATCGCCTGTTCTTACCAAAGATGTAGCCCGCCAGCCTTCTAAAGCCTTCCGTGCCAGCGGATTGCCTAACGCCTTCAACTTCCGTCTCTGCCACGATGTAGGGTTCGTATTTCCTGATTTCGAAATCTTCGTATCGTCTCTCTACAACATAGCGGGGTTGTTCATAGCCCATGTTTTATTTCCTTTTTACCCATGGTTACCGTGTACTCGGTTACCTGACAAGTCATAAACGTAATCTAATTACGTGCCAAAGACCAGTTATCGACCAGAAATTCAAAGGAAAATTTTTACCCGAGAAGTAGTGCTGATAATACCCACTGCAGGCAAACCACCCCTTCACTGCACCATGAAAAGCAACAGACTTGCGGCCTTTTGATCCCTTGCGCTTCAGGAATGCCCATTCGAGCATCCGGTTTAGAGACGCCATGACATAACGGTAGAGACGCCATGACATAACGGTAGAGACGCCATGACATAACGGTAGAGACGCCATGACATAACGGTAGAGACGCCATGACATAACGGTAGAGACGCCATGACATAACGGTAGAGACGCCATGACATAACGGTAGAGACGCCATGACATAACGGTAGAGACGCCATGACATAACGGTAGAGACGCCATGACATAACGGTAGAGACGCCATGACATAACGGTAGAGACGCCATGACATAACGGTAGAGACGCCATGACATAACGGTAGAGACGCCATGACATGGCGTCTCTATGATATTTAACGATGGCCCATATTGAAAAAACAATCCGCATCCCATTTGGCGGGATTATTCCGTATATATTGCCGTATGCGGAATAATTCCTGTTCGTTTCGAACAATATGATCGTGGAATCGTGTTTGCCATGAAAAATTTTTCAGACCGGTTTTCCTGATTTTTTTTGTTACCTGTTGTTTGAATTGTCCAATGATTGCGCCCAAAACCCCCGATTTCCATTGTGGGTTTTTACCGTATTGGGGGATAGAGACGCCATGGCGTGGCGTCTCTGCGGAATCGTTACCGGTTATCATATTTGGTCCATGGCATGGTTTTTCCACAATGGGATCATCACCCATCTTTTTATTTGTGCCATTATCAATATGAACGATCGCATGAAAATGGTTAGGCATGACAACAAAATCATCAGCAATCACGTTTCCCCTGATCGAAAATGTACGCCCCCATTCATCGTATACAATTTTTCCATAGCGATTTAAATTCATTGTATTGTTTTCAACACTTCCAAAAATTGATCTCCTGTTCTTCACACAAATTGTAATGAAATAATATGCCGATGCGGAGTAATCCCATCTTTGCAATCGCGCAGATTCAATTCGGTATTTATTACGATACAGTGCCATTGATTCTCCATGTCTGCGATTTTCTGCTGGAGATGCTTACCTCTCAAAAACATTGAGAATACCAATTTGAATTGTGATTTACATATTTCACGACTTGCAATCCTGTTCTCCCACAAAGAACAAAGGCTGCAATCGGACCTAACATTCAGATCATTTTGCACCTAAGATCCCAACAAATCCTCCATTGTTTGGCCCTGTAGTATGAAATACGACCTCCCGTTGGAATGAACCATTTCCAAATGATAGATAAGATCCGGAACCAGTGATGTAAATGACGCCTCGTAATGTTCGTTTCCAGTTGCCTGAAACTGGTCCGGGCACACCGTGACATCATACCCGATATCGCCGGAATTGTCTTTGCCGAACAACCTGAAACAATCGTTGTCCATTGGAAGATCATTAGTTCGAAGTTTCAGTTCATTTCCCGCTTTTTCGTCGGCTTATCAGTTTCTGCTCTACTATCTGTAACTGTTTTTTCCACAGATGCCACTTCTGATTCAGGCTCAAGTTTCTCTATCATTGTAATCTCGACACTATCTCCGGTCACCGACAGCCTCTCGCCCAGCGCAAGCCTGAAACCCAATCGCTGGGTTTCAGGCCACTCATTAATCAATGCCCCCCTTTTTCTTTTGAGAACACAAACATAGAATGTATCCTCATCGACAGCACTCATTGGGATATCATTTCCCATGCGATGATCCCTCATCGATTCAATCGTGCGGGTCAACACCTGCCCGTTGTCAACAAGTCTGTATTCATCAAACCGGGTATTGCTACTATCTTTGAAAACCCAATAATTCGACCCGGTCTCCGAAATAAAGGCCATACGATTCTCATTTCTGCCTCCCTCCGCAATTCCAGTCCCGCGCGCGAAAACAGGTATTTCTTTTATACCATCAAGGAGGTCTGTCAAGAATGTGTCGTCTCTGGAAATACTCACCGCAAATCCGGCGGCTGGCTGTGTCCTGAACTGAAAGGCAAACGGTTCCCTGCTGATTGTCACGGTCTGCCCGTTTCCTACCGGAACACTTCTTCCCCTCTGCTCAATATACAGCGCAAAGCCTTCTGAGGGAATACTGAGCTTCCCCTCTGCTTGTTTCTCCTGCATTCTGGTTTTCAAAGACTGTGAACAATTAATACCGCAAATCAGAACAGACAAGCAAAGGACTGGAAGTAGTTTTTTGACATTCATTTGTTCTCCTCCATTAACCAGAACACTTCAAGTGCAGGAATTTGTAAGTAATAGAATTCATCCGGTAAAATTAATTATAAGCAATAGTAAAAAAACAATCACCTTTACACAATAAATCATACCCCCCCTAGTCTTCAATAATTATTTTTTTAAAAATCGCCGCCCATTCTGGTTAAGTATGGAAAGTTAGAAAAAGGATCGTTAGCACCCGAGACTCATGAGAACATTCAAAAGCTAAGGAAAAGGAATATAATCAGAGATATTCTGGTAGCCTGCAGCTCCCTTTTCCTGCGAGGCAGTATAAATTCCCGACCGCATTGAAGGGGGTTGTGTAAAATCCCGATGAGGTCCGCCGAAAAGAGAGCTGTGAGTGATATTTTACTTTACGGGTGTTTTGGGTGATAATTCAAAATACAAATTTCTAACTGCTTTTCATAGTTTAATCAGAGTAGCCAAATTGCCTTATTCAAAGAAATAATAAACGACGGGAAATAATGAGAAGAACAAGCACACTGAATTCTCATCTCATCCCCAAACGTCCAGTTTCTTCACTGATATGCCCAAGACTGAAAGGTGAAAATGTGCCATGTATCTGTCAAATATCAATATCTATCTGTTTTTGTTGTTAATTCCAATCTCAAGTTTTGGTGATGTTGAAAACAACTCAGACATCACCTTTACCCCTTCCGGGAGTTATTATGTCTATGAGCCAAATAGAGAACCTCATTTCTATATTCTCGAGCTTGAAGAAAACAGTGCAAAAAAAATATGGGGAGAGGATACCGCAACCTTCACCATAAGAGGCTCCTACCCGGTATTTGAGGGTATCGGTAAAAATGGTGAAATAGTGACCAATATCGTTTTCTATTCACCTTACGCAGCCTGGGTTGTATCCGAGTATGGACTGGCATCACCAATTTTCTCCAAAACGGAGCTGCCTGAAGAGCTCCTGGGAAGATGGGTACATTCAGACCCATTTAAAGAGCATAGCGAAATCCTTACTATTGACAAAAGTAGTTTTATTGTTGAAGATATTTCAATTGAAATGCTGAGCGGTGCTAACCCCGATGGAGGCTTTGAGCTATTTTTGAGACAAGATGGCTCCATAAAAGGTCAGGTTTCGATTGACACCCATGGTGAGCTACTCATTATAGAACGTGATGGCTATACGTCATTTTTGTCTCGGCCAGATCGTTCCTTTGCAGAATCGGTTAGCGGACCAATCCCTGCACCCGGTACGATGTTCAGTTATGGTGAAGCTGCTTTTATTGTTCAAGATGGGTATGTAGAACTCAATGATGAGTATCTCAGGTATTGGCCAACTATTCGTGAGACCGCTTTTATTAACGAAGATGGAGAACGGGAAACGATTGAATCTAAAAAAATCTCTCAAAATCCCATTATTAAAACCCAGGGGCCGTTACTCAAAGTTCAAGGGGACCAGGAAGACTCTACAACCATTTACTATATCCTCTGTTCTGATACAAAAGCCTGGGTATTTCATTCCAATGAATTCTCGACCACCTTCATGGCTCCAGTGGTTTGGAACAATTTGAAGATCCCACATGGCCTTTGGGGTATGCCCTATCTGGTTTATGATCCACAAATAGATTCGCAGAGATGGAATACTGCTGAGTTCTCTGCGAAACCCAATGCATCCCCGACGGTTTTTTGGAATTATATACATTATGGTGATATTGAATTAAGTACTGCTACAGACGATTACCTTTATTCAACTTGTGGTACTCGCTGCCGCTTTTTTCAAATTTGTGAATCGTCATGGTTGATAGAAATTGCCAATGATTACAATCCTGTAACTCTCACCATATTATATAAGGATGAATTTCCAAAGTGGGGACATTTTCTGACAGGTTACAATGAATAATCGAGAAAGGATATTGCTGATGTAGTGGCTTTGACAGGGAGCGACCCTGCTCAGTTCTGCCAACAGTAGTAAACTGGCAAGGACTAAACAGTCTGTACCCGGGATGTCCTTGCATTACAGCATATTGAAACTGCAGATTCTGTTTTACAATTGGCACATGAATTATATACCTCAGAATCTTACAGACAGGAACATCTGTGCGGGGGTGCTGTTTTCCCACGTATCGATCAACCAAGATGTAAACGTCAGTGTCTTGACTATCTGCCGAATATCCAACTCCCAATTTACATATCATTCTCAGAGCTCTATTTCAAACCCCGCACTGATATTCCACAGATGATCAGTTTGGTCAATGTCTTTAAGGTTAGCCAGTGGATGAAATGTTTCTAATGTCAAAAAAAACGCAAACGCATCACTAATCACATAAACATTCTCAATGCCAAAGCTGTAGTGATTGATCTGCAAAGTCCGCTGGTCTCTGACAATCCCCCAGTCGATACCTAACAGGGCAAAAGGTGTTACCGATAACTTTTGGGAGAACAGTTCGATATCCCATCCTGTGGACAATTCATAGAATCCCCCTTTCACCTCTTTGAGATCAGAAACCGATTCAAAATCAACAAATATCCCGGATTCAAATCTTTTCGAAACCAGCGCACCAACTTCAACCGTAAAGAGATTATTAAGGAATGTAGTTGCGACCCCTGCAGAAATATCAACAGTACCGATCTCAAATCCGTATTCTGCAGCAATTGAAAATTCAGCATACCTTTCTGTGAGTGCTGAAAGGATGACTCCTGAAAAAATGAAGTCTGCTATGGAATAACCAATTTCGGCTTGAACGACCTGTCGCTCCGGAAGATTATCAATCCCCTCTGATATGTAAGAACTACTCCAGATAACCGAGCCGAAAAAAGTGTCTCCATTCTCACCGGCCCGAATCGTAGCGGGTGTGAGGAGTACAAACACAGCAAAAATCAAAAAATCGATTTTTATTAACACCCAAGATCCAGTCAAACGGCTGACCATTTCTTTATGCAGGCAGCGTTCATTGTGCTGCGGCAAAACTTCACCCATGGAAGAGATCTCCAGATTAAGTGCTCCTAAAAAAGACTCACGCTGCCGATCTGGCATTATATTGACTATTTCATTCTGATCTTTTACATTCATACAGTGAAACAGTTCTTTGCCAAGCGATGGGCCTGCTATATTGAGCAAATCTAGCTTTTGTTCTGTACTGTTCCAAAACAGATTGTCTAACACTGGCAGAAAGAGGAGACAAAATTTTCTCCAGCCGCCTTGGAGACCTGCGCAGCACTGCTTTATTTATCTGATATTTTAAAAATGGTGTTTTCATTGTATTCCTCACTCACTGTTATATTCGTAAATAATAGTTTTTTTTATCAATTCCCGGCAGTACAGAGAAGCATCCTCTATGCCATCGTTGAGCAAAAAATTTTGATGCACAGTGCCATGCAGATTTGACAATTCTGCATGGCCACAGATTCCTGTAATCTATACAAACTTCTGGGTCCATAGTTTTCCTTTCAAAAAAGTATCTTTATTACCCAGCCATTTCAATAATATGAGGCATAAGCAATGCTACACTTGTAAAATAGATAACAAGTCCGCTCATATCCTTTATGGTTGTGATAATCGGATCAGCTCCTGCGGCCTGATCAAATCCCATTTTAATAAGGACAAAAGGCACCATAAAGCCCAGCGATACGCCTATAGTTATTGTCAGGGCAAGAGAAATACCAACAGCCCACCCAAGTTCCGGCATCCCCTGCCAAATAGCAGCAATGAAACCACCGAGAGCACCCAGAATACATCCCATACCAAACCCATGTACAGTTTCCCTGAGCCACTGTTTAAAAAAACGCTTCAGATCAATTTGCCCCAGTACCATACCACGGGTAAAAATGGTTGAAGACTGTGTCCCTACGTTACCCCCCATATCCATAATAACAGGAATAAACATAGCGGTTGCGGCTATAGCATCAAGGATATCTTCAAAGGCCCCAATAACAGCCCCGGCCAGCATACCCCCTGCGAGGGTGAACAGAAGAAAAGGTACACGGACTCCAATTACATGGAAAAAACTGCCATGGAGAAGTTTATGACTTCGGTCAGTTTCTTTGTGTGTCCAATCAAGAAGTCCGGCCTTGTCGAACATATCATCAGTCACGCTCTCCCGTATTGCTTCCATGGCATCATCCGCCGTAAGTATTCCCACGATATGATTACCACTGTCAACAACGGGAAGTTCCACTACTCTCAGATACTGCAGGTGCCGGGCTGCTTTCTCCTGTGGGTCCAGTGCCTGCACTGAATTTGTATTGTTGGAGTTTAGCAATGAGCCAACCGTTCTGGATGCATCAGAGACCATTACAGTATTAACTGGTATGTAGCCATTTAATCTGAATTCGTCATCGACTATATAAATGTATCTTGGATCCCTGCTCTCATCTTTAATCAGTTTTTCCCTGATTAAATCCTGTGCATTACCAACAATATCATCAGTCTTGAAGGTAAGATAATCGGGTGACATAATACGACCGACAGTATCATGGGGATAGCCCATCAGTTTTTCTGCCACACGCTGAAGTTTAAGCGGCATGCATTCCAAAAAATTACGTGCATTTCGTACTGGCATTTCGTCAAGCACCTTTACAAGGTCATCTGCGGCAAGGGTAGAAAGATAGTACACTGCATCCTCCTTTGAGATACTGTGTACAACATTGTTTTTAACTACATCTTCAAGGAGAAAGAAGACCTTCGTTAAAAACTCTTTCGGGAATGTCGCGAAAAATTTTTCCAGTTCCTCCCTTGAGGCATTATTCAAGCCTGCAGCAATGTCCTCAGCTTTCATGGTTTTGGCTGTCTCGACAGCTTGTTCCGGATGATTATTAACAATTGCGTTTAATTCATCAAATCTGTTTTGTGTATTTTCCATTGGTAAACCCTGTTCTCTATACGAAATGTTTAAATCCGTAAATTGTTACATAGTTAACTGCAGTTTAGGCAATAGAATACCTATGGCTGCAAAAATGAGCGATTTCGGTAACAGTCCGAAATGTATCAGAGTAATTATTACTGAGCCGCAAGCCGTAAGGAGACGGGTAAGCTTAGATATCACCGCTTACCGGTGCCCAAACGGCATTCTCGGGTATGGATGGAATTTTTCCCAGAAGCTTTTTCTGCGACAGGTAGTAACAATACACCTATGGCAGCTTTTAATGGCCGGGCAAAAAACAATGTAAGAAAAAGTTGGTGCTGTAATCATTTCCGCTTTTCCTGGTATAAGATCCGGTGCTACTGTACCGCACCCGGTCTCAGGAAAGCGAAAACTGTCAGTATGACATTGCTTTCAAGGTGAGCACTGCGGTCGGTAGCTTAATAACAGAATTCATAATCATATGCTTGCGACACAAAGGAACATTATCACAACTGTCATAGTCATCAGGCATTCCGCTACCTCCCTTCTGAAGTGAATAAAACTGAAACATGTTTTCGAACGGGATAAAAATAATAAAGAACGAATCTCAACGCAATAAACCTTTTCCGTACTATGAATACATACCAGAGGATATAACCTGATTTTTTGCACTGCAGTATCTCAAGAGGGGACCGCCTACAACACCCTGTTTTTAAACCGCCCCAACAGCACCCAGTACCAGAAGATCGTACAAGCTGTAAAACCAAGCAGGCTCAAAAAGAGCCACACTCCCCGGGTGAACATCACCGGTACAATCCAGAATGATGGTAAAAGAGCAAATGGCACTTGCAGAACTGTTGAGGGAATAAGATATGCAGCCAGCGGTATGAAAAAATAGAGTCCCCCGATCTTTGTCAACGCAAGCCCTTCAATCTTGTTTTCTGCAGTTGAAGCGATGAATAGAAGAAACAGCCCTCCATTAAGCGATGCAACAAGAGCAGTTGAAAAGATTGCCGACAGGGGCACATCGATCAGTCCGTTAAACAGCAAAACCACTGAATAAAGTATGAAGCTGAAAGCAGAGGTAATCACCAGTCGGTAACGGATATATCCTCTGTTTGTAAGAGGGGTTACCGAAAGGGCTGTGATAATACTCTCATCTCTTTCATCCAGTGTTATAAAGCTGAATACACTACCCGACAGCATAGCCATCATTAGTGCAAGAAACGTAACCATCATCAGATAGTGTTCGGATAAATCAAAGGTAAACTGTTCATAGATAAGATTGTTCAAAAAAGGGACAGCCATTCTTATGAAAAGAATCAAAACAACCGGGGATAAGAAAATCATATACAGCATTGGATCTCGTCTTATGGACCTTAGATCAGCAGAGAACAGTGTGATATATTTTGTCATAATTACCCCCGTTTTTGCAGGTAGTCTGAAAAGTATCTCTGTGCCTTGACTGAAAATATCAGATTCCATAAGATAAGGATAAAAAGAGCCTGGATCATCTGAACTGGTGGGACATGACCAAAATAGGCTGATGTGAGTACGATGCAGGAGTGGGTAGGTAGAAAGTTCCACAATAAAGAGTCATAGATACCAAAATAGCCGAGTAATGGTAAAAACATTGGAAAAAGTACAACCATTGCGATTGCAAAATAGCTGTTTACACTTGTAGCTTTCAGCCCCAGCATGCAGCCAAACAGGATAAAGAGAGATGATGTCAATCCGATACCTGCAATAACGGGTATTATACTGTAAGGGAAACCGGCTCCACCCAGCAGAATGCAAAGACTTACCAGAAGAGACAGTACGGTAAGTGATACAACTTTACTGACAAGGTACTCACGTGGTCTCAGTGGGGTGATAAATAGTGCATCCAGAATACCCTGCCCCCGCTCCAGCAATAAAATACCACCGATAAAAAAGAAACCAAGCACCGCTGAATCTGAAAGTATTAAAAGTACAGCAAAAGGTTCGACCAAATAATCGGGCAGATTTCTGAGCAAAACAATATACACCACAAGAATAAATGCATACACAAAGTAGAATCCGTGCCGGTATTGGAAGCGCAGATCTGCAGTAATTGCCTTAATTTGTCTCATGCAGTTCTCTTCCCGTAACACTTATAAAGACATCCTCCAGCGTCGCTTCCATGCTGTGAATGGTTTCAAGCTCTCTTTCTTTAAGGATGCCAAGGAAACTGCTGTTTTTATACAGGTCCTGAATCGGGAATGTTTTGGAGTTAACACCACTGTTATCGCGGTACTCAACTTTCACAAGTTTTTTGCCATACTGAAGTTTGAGTTTTCTTGGTGAATCTGTAAGCACAATGGTTCCATCAATAATGAATGCTACCCTGTCGCAGAGTTCATCTGCCACAGCCATGTTGTGAGTCGTGAGAAAAATGGTCGTTCCTTCACGTTTCTTTTGTTTTATGATTGAGACAATTTCACGGGCATTCACTGGATCCAGGCCTGATGTCGGCTCATCCAGAAAAAGTAACGATGGTTTGTTTACTAGCCCGCGGCAGAAGTTAAGCCTCATTTTCATGCCCTTGGAAAAACTGCTGACTTTCACACCCGCATCGCTTTCAAGACCGACCATTTTCAGAAGCTCTTCTGGCTTTGCTGTTTCCCCCTTGTACAATCCGGAAAAATACCTGAGGTTTTCAAGTGCTGTAAACCTGGTATAAAGGTTAGGGAATTCAAATACCACACCTATATTTTCATAGTAATCAGGTCCGCTCCTGCTTATATTGTTATTACCTACCAATACTGTCCCGCTGTATCTCTTCAGAAGCCCGATGAGTATCTTTTGTGTAGTGCTCTTCCCGGAACCGCTTGGTCCAAGAAAACCAAACACCTCACCTTTTTTGATCGAAAAGCTGAGGTCGTGAAGTGTTTCGGTCTTTTTCCCGCTATAAGTAAACCGAAGATTATTTACTTCAATCATCATTGTGCTCCATCGGAGGAATCAGAAACTATCACACATTCTCAATAAACTCCATGACTGTACTATTAAATAAATCACACTCATCGAGATTTGCAAAATGTCCGGACTGTGCAAAATCGGCTACCCGTATCTTTTCATTGGCTTCGATTACTTTTTCCACCTTTTTTAAACATTTATTGATGGATTTGTCATACCTGCCCCTTATAATGAGGTAGGGGATCCGGAGTTCTGTAAGCAAATCCAGGTAATTGTAATTACCGATGTTTGCCCTTATCAGATGTGCAACGTGTTTTGAATCCATCATGAGACTGACAATCTCATTTGCAACTGCACTGTGTGGGGTAGATTGCTTTGCAGTAAACCTTAGATACTTCTCCGGTTTTTTCCGTATCATTCTTTCATCGGTCTTGCTTATCATTTTAACAATCCAGGAAGGGTATGACAGTTTTGGACAGGTACCAAATGTCACAAGGGATTGAATTGTTTCAGGAGACTTTTTTATCATTTCAAAGCCTGTTAGACCACCCGCGGAATTACCCACCAAATGAACTTTTTCCACACCCGTTTCATTAAGTACATACAGTACATCTTCAGCGAGCTTAGGAAGTTTGAAATCTTCTGACTTGTACTGTTTCTCTTTAAAATAGCTGCTATGCCCATGTAAACCGATGCTTAACACGAAATATTTCTGACTAAAAAAGCACAGTTGTTTTTGAAACTGAATCGGATGAGCACCCGCTCCATGTAAAAAGAGAAGTGCGGGTTTTTTGTTCTTTTCCCCGCTTGAGTGCACTTCGAGAAATGTTTTTTTCTTGAGAATGTAAGATTTATTCATTTATCTGCGCGACCTCAGATCACTATCAAAGCTGAAAATAACCCAAACAAAAGGCTGTAGATAATCGCTTCAAACTGTATGGTCCAAAACACCTTCTTTTGTACAAACTCTTTTTTCAGGTAAACCAGACCTTCAATGGTGTTTGAAAAGGGGATTGCACTTGAAAAGTCAGCATAGACAAACATAAGGGTACTCATGAAAAGGAACTGCATTCCAAAAGAGAGCTGTGTTAAAAAAGGCAATACAGGATAAAGTACAGCTGACATCAAAATGGCCCTTATAAGCTGTGACGGAAACAAAAGCTTGCCGATTCTCTGGGCTTCCTGTTTGTCTTCCATGTTTCTGAAAAACGATTTATACAGGCGATCCTTGCCGGAGTACATCTTTTGGGCGAGCTGAAAATCTATTACTCCTGCAATGATGTAGCACACAAAGTGAACTACGAAAAACAACAGGCTGAATCTTAAATACAACATGACAGATCCTTTCGTTCATTTGCACTTTAACATTGGATGAATCACCTTAGAAAGCATGAACCTAAGGGCTTTTTGTTTATAGGAATCATGGTTGAATGTTCCGACAATAATAGATTCAGTTTTGGGGTGATAAAACATGAACGCACCGGTTACCCCAACACATCCCCAGCAATTGTATTTTTCGGGCATTAAGATCGGTATTGTTTTGAATTTCCAGATAGAGTAGCCATAGCTAAGTCCCGGAGCAGCGCCTCCCATCGGAAGATCATCTGACAACATTCGTTTAAGGGTCTCTTCTTTAAGAATTTTGTTTTGCACAAGAGCTTTCATGAAAACAAGGTATTCATCAAGTGGTGCAACTACACTGGCGCCGGCATGATCTATTGAAGCAATTCCTTCCAACCCTGTAAAATCCACTCCATCAATGAATGCTGCGGCAGCAGGATACTTTGATGGCTCTTCAGGCTTTGAGTAGTCATTCATGTATGCATGCTTCATTTCAAGAGGATTAAATATCAGCTCGTGCACGACTTTCTGAAAAGGCTTTTGTGTGATATTTTCAATTATCAATCCAAGCAGATAATAATTTGTATCTGTATAAAGATGTCTTTTCCCGGGTTTGAATTTGGGATGAAGGTTATTTTTTCCCCACAATACAGCGTCCCTGGTTGATATCCTGAACTGTGGATCACTTATGCGCATTTTTAGTAAAGGAAAAAATACATCATCCAGTCCGGATGATTGCTGGAGAAGGTGGTACACTTTGATTTCATCAGAGTAGTCGGTACCTTTATACACATGAAGTCCGTCCATCAGATCATTATCGAGATGTTTTGAAATCCTGTCATCAAAGGAGAGGTCACCTCTTTCATGGAGCATCCCAATAATAGTGGCAGTGAATAGCTTACCTACGCTTGCCAGGTGATTGGGCTGATGAATGTTAGCTGTAACATCCCCGGTTTTACCTTTCGCCAAATTAAGTGATACACCCAGTTTCTCTGAATGAACAAGCAGATATGCATTCTTTACATTTTGGTCTTTTTGAACCTGCCCGCGAAAAGAACAATCTATTTTATCAACCACTTGCCTTATGTTCATAAGATTACCTTCTTATTCTATGATCTGAATTTCACCGCTGTTCCGTACACCATAACCTCAGCAGCCCCCATGGCAACATTTCCCGATGCATACCGGATGTTTACTACCGCATCGGCCCCAAGTTTTTCAGCCTCCTGAACCATCCTCTTTGTTGCAAGTGCTCTTGCATTGTTAAGCATTTCGCTATATGATTTCAGTTCTCCGCCAAACATCATTTTGAGCCCGGATAAAATATCATTGCCCAAATTCTTTGCCTGTATAGTCGTTCCTTTGACAATGCTTATTGTCTCCAGTTCTTTTCCGCTTATAAAATCAGTATTTACCAAGATCATTGTCTTCCCCCTTTTTTAGCTCTTTTATCCTTTGCCAGGCTACAATCATAAGTAAAATTACAAAAGCAGACATAATTATCGTTACAAGAGATCTTACCCATGCCAGATTTATTAATTCAGTAAAGACCCATTGATAAAAAAATGCCCACATAAGTACTGCCGATATCAACGAAACCGAGATAGTCAAAACCACGATAAGTTCTTTTTTAAGTGTACAGTTTTTCATCTGCATTTATCACCATTGCTTATATTTTTTTTCATATCCATTTGCTCAGAATCATGGAGTGATTCTGAGTTCTTCATTGAATCGGGGCTGGCTTATACCCCCGGAATTTTGGGCTATTTCAGACTGGCTATCCTCAAGTTCTGTATCAGCTGTCCTGATTCGTTGCGCAATTGTTAAACTCAGCATAATGAGCATAACAGAGCTAAATACAACGAGCTTAACATAACCTCTTTTTGTTTTTTGTCGCTCCACGACACACCCCTTGGTCCAAGTATATCACTTTGTATTTTCTTTGTCTGACCTGAACGGAATAATGAACCAAACAAACCATACAAACCAAACCACCCAGATAGACTGAAGTAATTCGCCCTGTATTATCCCTGTAATCCCCCGAATTCCAAGCAGGCCCAAAAATCCCAGTGGCCAGTATTTTCTGTACATATATTACTCCTCTCTAATGAAAACTGATAATTCATTTTTTCCCGTTTCTGCAGGCCGACATTCTGAACATGTGATAAATTGTCAGGTCTCCGCCTTGTTTTGTCTCCACTGTTTTATACCCCACACGCTCATAAAGTGCGTGGTTCTTTTTGTCTGCAGTGAAAAGATACACCCCACAATTGTTTGGGTCAGCTTCGTTTTCCCGGTGCACATGGGCAAGCAGCATTTTACCTATTCCCATATTCTGAAATTCCGGATGAACAGCAATAGCGTAAAGAGTGGAGTAATGTCCCCTTATACTTTTAGGAACAGCAATAGCCTTCATGACAGACTTAGCTCTTTTTAACCGAACTTTCATAAACATTTTTGCCAAAACAGGGAGCCTGTGCAGTAACAACTGAGTACGCTTTAAAAAGGCGAGCTTTCTGTTATTTTTAAGTATGGCAACACCAGCCACTCTACCATCCTTGCAGACTGTTACTATTCGGTATCCGCTTTTATGAATAACCATTATTTCTGCAGCGATCATCTTTTGAAAAAATTCACGGGTGCTTTTTCTTGAGAAATCGAAGATGTAGCTGTTTACCCCTTCACTCATGAATGCTTCAGAATAGACCTTTGCAGCTTCTTCCGCACAACTCTCATCGAAATTTACAATTTTTAAGTCTTCCATGATTACCTGTCTTTCTCTTTTGACAGTGCTGATTTTACTTTTGCAATAAGTTCAGATGTATCAAATGGTTTGATCAGGAAATGTACTATATCTCTTTTTGCCAAGGCATCCAGAATCTCTTCCCCCTTATAGGCAGTTATGACCATGGTTGGAACTGCAGGACCCTGTTTTCTGAGAGTATCGATAAATTCGAGCCCGCTCATACCAGGAAGCTGAATATCTGTAATTATAAGATCAAAAGAAGATTCTTTATTTTTACCAAGCATATCAAGTGCATTTTCAGCATTGAGTGAAGTAGCTACCTTATACTCCTGCCTCTTAAGTATGAAAGCGATTGAATGAAGAAGTTCCTTTTCATCCTCAACAATGAGAAGTTTAATTCTGCCGTTATAATTTTTTCTGCTTAAATTCTGTTTCACTTTGTTACCAGACCTTTGCGAGTAAAAAACATACACTCATGAAACTATTGGGTTTGTATGCAGTAACTGTGCCAAAGCGGGAGCAAAGAGCGTATACTTGCAAATAACAGTGTGTTACGGTTTTTTTACAGGGCGCTATTTATACTACACCAATGTGAAAAAACTCAACATGGCGTTCTAAATTCCCCCGAGGAGGGACTCATAAGGCAGGAAATCTTAAAATAAAATAACAGAACTTCTCCCCCAGGATCCGGCCGCGAAATCGGCATCGTTTTTTCTTATTATTGATGGCTACATAATAAGAGCACTGTCGGGGCAACTGTGGCACCCGACAACGTCTGCAAAAAGCTGGAAAATGATATTGTTTTTTATTGGTGAATTATTATCTGGAATTCTCCGATCAAAATATGAAGCAAAACCGCTTCACTCTAACCCACTTGCCACAGATTCTTGCGAGTGAGGGGACACTGGAGTTTGGGCACAGATACCCTATCCTACCCCCTTAGCGCTAATCAAAAAATATCCCTATATACACTTATAGATTAGTTTGTATACCTGTCCCAACTTCAGTTCCTGGGATTATTAATCCTCTTATTTAGCGCTGAACGGGTGATTCCAAGCATTTTTGATGCAATGGATTGATTATTATCAGCCCTTCTTAAGGCTTCCTCTACAAGCAACAGTTCAATCTCCTTTATAGTTGGAAGTTGCTCAGGAAAGAGCATTTTTTCATTAGCACCCTGGGGCAGAGAGGAGTAAATTTCTTTGAATTGTTTGTGCCCTCCAGACCTGTTTATATGTTCCTGGAAAGTGGCCATTGAGAGCACTCCACCCTGATGACGACTTACTGCGTCATAGACCATTCCACGCAACTCCCTTACATTCCCCGGAAAACAGTGGGTTCCAAGAAGAGTGTAAAGTTCCTTTGGAAACGAGGGGGATTTTTTTTCCAGTTCTTTTGCTGCAGAAGTGACAAAATATTCAAGCAGAACGGGAATATCTTCTTTACGTTCCCGAAGAGGAGGAAGAGCAATGTGGTGACTTTGCAATCTGTAGTACAGGTCTTTTCTGAAGGTGCTGTTTTCGGAAAAAGGATCAACCGAAGCGTTGGTTGCAACAACCACTCTTGCATCACTATAGCTGAGTTTATCCGACCCTACAGCATAAAAACTTCGGTCTTCAAGAAGTCTAAGCAGCTTGACCTGTGATTCAACTTTGAGTTCTCCGATTTCATCGAGAAACAGAGTGCCTCCGTCAGCTTTGGAGAGAAAACCGGCGCGGTTTTTTTCTGCTCCGGTAAAGGCCCCCTTTTCATGCCCGAACAGTGCATCGGAAAACAGTGTATCATCAAGACCAGCCACATTTACCGCAACGAAATCTCCGGTGCGTCCGCTGCAGTTGTGAATTGCACGGGCAATAAGTTCTTTACCGCATCCGGTCTCACCGGTAATCATAACAGGCAAGTTTGTAGGAGCAATTGCTTCAATATATTTGAATATGGAAAGCATGGACTTATCTTTGGTAATTATCTTATCAAAAGCAGAACTGTTTTCATTTGTATCAGAGAGAAACATCTTTTTCAGCCGTGCATTTTCAAGAACGATTTCACTGTGTTCAACAGCTTTCTTTACAGTGGTTACAAGCCTGGCTTTGTCTATGGGCTTTACAATGTAATCAAACGCTCCGTTTCTCATGAAGTTAACAGCACTTTCGATCTCATTGACAGCAGTCACCATGATAACAGGTATATTGGGGTATCTTGATTTGATTTCGGGCAGAAGCTCTTCTCCTGAAATATGAGGCATCATTATATCAAGCAAAATCACCTTGACATTATTTTGGGAGAGGATATCGAGAACCTGCCTGCTATCCTGGCATGTCTTTACGTTTTTATATCCGGAAGTACGGAGTACAAATGATGCACTTTGTAAAAACTGTCCCTCATCATCAACCAGCAAAACAGCCCTGTCACAGTCTGACATATAAGGTTACTCCTTTTCATACGGAAGCGACACAGTAGCAGTTGTGCCTTCACCCGGAATCGATTTTATTATCAGTTCACCATTGTGATTTTTTGCAATACTGTAGGATATGGAAAGCCCCAGACCAGTACCACCACTGTCGCGCTTGGTGGTAAAGAACGGATCCATTATATGCTTCAGGTTTTCCTGTGCAATCCCCCGGCCTTCATCTGAAACAGTAATAAACACGCTGGATGAAGGGGTGTTGTAGTGGGTCGAAACAGTAATTTTTTCCTTAGTACTTCTAAGGGCCTGGCATGAATTGGTTATGATGTTTATCAGTACCTGCTCGATTTGCTGCCGGTTTCCACGGATCTTTGGCAAATTGGGATCCAGTTTGGCAGCAAAGTTATTTGTTGACTTTTTAATAAGATTTCCCAAGATCAGCATTCCGGATTCTATGATCTGATTTATATCCAGGAGCTGCTGCATATCACCTGTATCCTGTCGGGCAAAATCCTTCAAACTGTTAACGATGTTTTTTATCCTTTCAGCACCTTCACCTATACCACTTAAAAGCAATTCAGCCTCATTACGCACCTCTTTGTAGGGAAGACCGGCGATGAAAAACTCTCCCTTTTCAGCTTCACAGGAGTCAAGTACAGATACCGCATCCCTCCATATATCAAGCATACTCTCACTGTTAAGAAGAATAAAATTGTTGGGATTGTTTATCTCATGGGCAACCCCCGATACCAAAATTCCAAGCGACACCATTTTATCTGCCTGTATCAGCTGCCGTTCGTGCCGTTTTGCAAGTGCCTGTGCTTTTCTGATCTCGGTAACATCAGTACCAGTAATCAACACCCCTGTGAGTTTTCCGTTTTCATAAAGCCGGGTCTGGTTGCTTGAAAACACTATGTAATGAACCGAACCATCTTTTGCAATAACCTGGTTGTCTCTTGGAGGAATAGTTTCTCCGTTAAACCTTTTCTTTAAAACAGAAGCTGTATGACGGTGATCTTCTTCCGGAATAAAATCCATTGCCGGTTTTCCTACAAGATCTCTCTTTTCATAGCCAAGCGACTTGATGAAGCTTATGTTTACATCTCTTATAATACCATCTGTATCTATGACAATATTGCCTGCCGGGCTATGTTCGAAAAGAAATCTGTACCTTTTCTCCGAATCAGCTAAGGCTTCCTGTGCAGATTTTACATCAGTGATATCATCGATTATTCCTTCCAGGGCAATTAATTCGCCCTTGTCAGAATAAACACCTCTCCCTTTTTCCCATACCCACTTACATTTTCCATCTTTGGTACGGATCTGATATTCGAGGACAAAATCTTTATTATCTGTAATCGAATTACGGATTGTCTCCTTTATGGTTTTTGCATACTGTGGCAATATAAGATCGCTGTAGGTGACTCCACCGCCCTCTGTGAGGTCCTCAGGTGAATATCCTGTCAGATCTTTACATCCATCACTAACAAATTCAAAACCCCACCCCTCGTCATTTCTGCACCTGTATGACATCCCCGGCAGATTCTTCAAGAGTGTGGATATACGCCTTTCACTTTCCCTGAGTGTTTTTTCTGTTTTTATTCTCTCTTCTACTTCGGCCCTTAACTGATCAATGGTTACAGCCAACTCTGAAGTACGGTCTGAAACTATTTTTTCGAGGCTTTCCTTATGACTCTGCAATTCTTTTTGGGTCTGCCGCAATCCGGTAATATCGATTCCTGTCGATACTATGTACAGGACCTCTTCATCATCACCGAGAATAGATGTGTTATGCCAGCTTATTAACCGTTTTTCCCCGGTTCTGCTAATCCAGTGGTTTTCGAATTGATTCGAGGTACACTCTTTTGTCAGGAGTGACCGGGCTACTGAAGAGACGCTTTCGTATTCGGATTCGGGGAGTAATGTGTCAAAAAAACTTTGGTTTCTTACTTCTTCAAATGTGTACCCGGTTAACTGTTCACAGGCTCTGTTGAATCGTATGATCCTTGCATCTCTGTCAAACACAAGTTGAAGAGCACCACCGGTATCAAATATTGCATTTGAAAGGTCTCTCTCCCTCTGAAGTGCTTTTTCTGTCTGTTTAAGTCTGGTAATATCGTTTCCGACACAAAGCACTTCCTCAGTTTCTCCCTGACTGTTTAACAGCGCCTTGTTTGACCATGACACCCAAACTTTACGTCCATCTTTACATATATTCTCGTTTTCTGTTGACGCATAATGGCCAGTGTTTTTAAACAGGTCTGAAATTTTTTCAGAAAGATCCATACCTGAGGAATCTGTGGCGGGAACGATAGTCCCAACAGCATTCTTTCCAACAATTTCCTCTCTTTTATACCCGAAGAAAGAGCATGCGAAGTCGTTGAAAAAAGTCACTGTACCATTGATGTCCAGTTTTAGAATGATGCTGTTGGCAAACTGCACCATTTCATTGAGGCTTTTTTCTGATTGTTTCAGGGTATTGGGCGAGGAGGTATCATTCACCGTGCTTAGACCTTCTGTTTGTGAACTGATCAGTGGAAGATGTTAAAACATCAAAATATTTGTTTACCTGAGGCAGATTCAAGCCCACCTGAGTTCACGTTTTGAACGCAGCTGAGGAAAGTTTATATGAAGAGTGGCATCAGTATTGTTTTGTTTTTCTGAATAAACATGAATGTAATCAAGCCGGGAGAAACTATGAAAAGTGTTGTTTCTGTCTCACATAGTGAAATTCCGGAGATTGGGCTAAAAGGGGCGCTCGACAATATCAGTCATTTGGAGGATATCTTTAAGGGAAAACATGTGGCAATAAAGCCAAATGAAACCTGGGCATCGGCTCAGGACCTTACAGCCTGCACACAATCTGACACACTAAAGGCTGTTATTGGTTATGTAAAACAGTTCAAACCCAAAAAAATCACCGTTACAGGAGGGTCGGGGGGAGCAAAAACTGAACAGATTTTTTCACTTCTTGGATTTAATCATGTCATTGAAAAAGAAGGTGTGGAATTCTTTGATCACAATAAGCCACCATTTGAAAAAGTGGCCCTTGAGTATGGGCCGACACAGGAAATTGTGGTAAACCCACATATTTTTTCATTTGACACAATTGTTTCATTGGCTCAGTTGAAGGTACATGCCAAGGCTGAGGTGACCCTTACCATGAAAAATATTGCTATGTCCTTTCCCTGTGCAGACTATTATGGGTATCCAAGATACACTTATAAGCATTCTCACCAGATTTTTTTCAGCGATCTGCACGGCTTTATTGCATCCATGTGTCATCGTTTTCCCATACATCTGGGGATAATCGCAGGGCACCCTGCAATGGTGGGAACAGGGCCGATCGGTGGTAAAACATTTGAATCCGGGTTGTATTTGGCATCACGAGATTACGTCTCGGTGGATAGCATAGGAGCCCAGATACTTGGAAAGCCCAATGTTTCTCATATCATGCTTGCTCAGGAGTATGGTGATGGAATTTCAGATCCGGAGGATATAGAGATAAGAGGAATGGGTTTGGAGCAGGCAATTGATTCATTTGCCGGGGATCAGATCTGAAATGGATGGAGGTATTTTGGGTTTTTTATTGTAATGGGGTTTGGTGATATTGGGGACAGAGCTGCTTTATCTTTTTTGATATTTTTGACTCTTTTTTCAATTTTAAAATTCGGTTCAATGAGATGGGGACAGAGCTGCATTTAGTTCTGTACTCATTTTTATTATTCTCTCATCAAAAATTTCCAAATCTTAATCATTTCAAAATACAACAATTATAAACAGGAGGGGTTTTGACCAAAACCAGGTTAAACAGTAGCCTTTCTCGACAATCTTAATGCAGAACTTGCATTAATCATCAAGAACTCAGCAGTTTTTACTGCGGTGTATCCATAAAGGTGAATAGCTTTTCTGCAAAACTCTGCGCGTACTTGAGACACCGCACACTTTCTTCCCCTTTTCATTATCATTTCCGGAGGAATCTGCTTTTTCAGGCAGATCGATTTGAGCAGATCCGGCAATTCCGGCCGGTTAGTTATATCCTTTAGCAGAATTTCCTTTGATTTACGTGCGTATTCCAAGGCTTTGCGGATAAAATCAGCACTGCCTTTTACACGAGTATCAGTGAAAAGTTTCTCTTCTTCCTCACTCACGGGCATAAAAGCAGGTTTCTTTGCATACCAATCATTTTTTTTGACTCCACGGCCAGAGCTCATCCAATCCAGATAGCACTCCCTGGCAGCTGTAATATCATCTCCAAACCTGCTCAATATATTGTGAGTTGACACCCAGCTATGTTTACTGTGTCCCATCACCGTAGCATGACTGGCCCAGGGGTATCTCACAAGCTCATCCAAATCAGAGCAAATTTTACCACGTACCGGGTTAAGGTTAACATACCGAATCAGTTCACGTATATACCAGTATTCCTGAGCTACTGTGGATTTAAAACGCTCGCCAAACACATGGCCACTTCGCCTGTACTTATAGTTGTAATAAGTAGCATAGGAAGTATTTATTCTTTGCATTATTAGCGATAGAGAAACTGTTTTGGGGCGGAGAATAAGGTGATAATGAGTCCCCATCAAAGCAAAACCGTAGCATTCACAGTCACTTTGGGTAATCACTTCCCCTATTTTGGTGAGCAGAAATTTCTTGTCGTTATTATCCCTGAAAAGCAATAACTCAGGCAGACCACGTGACATTACGTGGTGTATCTCTCCGGGAAGAGAGATGCGCGCTTTTCTGGGCATGGATCAAATATAGGTTGCAATCAAAATGTCGGCAATAAAAATCTTTTCCAAGTTGTAAAACAAAAAAAGGCAGGTCTGTCCCCGTACCATCAACCCGTAAAAGGTAGGTCTGTCCCCACTTTCAAACCTTCACTAAAGCAGCTCTGTCCCCCCATCAATATCCTCCTCCCCAGTCTCATTACGTATATTATAAAACATGAAGAAATCTATCCTGTCAGTTGCACTCTTTTCCATATCCACAATGCTTATCTATCTGAGCGGTACGTCCAAAACAGTGTATGAAGCCGTTAAGATTTCACCACAGGTTTTTTTTGTTCTCATCGGGTTAGTTGTTGCCGCATGTGTTAAATTCAACAAAAGCAGGATCTCATTTATCCTTCTTCTGCTTCTGTTATGGTTTTTCAAAGAGAATATCCCCCTGATATCAAACATTCCTCAAAACGAATTTATTATCTTTTTCTCATTCAATGTCTCTTTACTAGTTGTTTCAAATGAAAGAGGTGTTTTATCTGTTCACGGGGCAAAAAAAACAGCAGTCATTGCCGGGCAGCTCATTCTTCTATACATTATAACTTTTTCTGAACAATCATTTTACTTCCAGTCTCAAAACAGGATAGTGAGAGCGATCCATTATGCCTTCAATAATGAGAAATTGTTCATTCCCTTTGCCTTTATGTTTGTGGCATCATCAAAAAATATATTTACAGAAAAGAACCCAGCTCTTGCAGCAACCACAGGCTGTATTTTAGGATTTATACTACTTTTTTTATTCAGAGCTCCTTTAACAGAAATCACTGTTGCCACAGGACTATTAACAGTATTCATCGGACTCCTTCTTTCTATACATACAACATCATATACTGATGAGCTTACAAGTCTCCCCGGCAGAAGAGCATATAATGAATACACTGCGACCTTAGGATCCAAATACACAATTGCCATGGCAGATATAGACCATTTTAAAAAATTTAACGACACTCACGGCCATGATACGGGTGATGAGGTTCTTAAAATGGTCGCAAAGCTCTTATCAGAGATTGGGGGAAGTGGAAAAGCTTTTCGGTTTGGAGGGGAGGAGTTCGTGCTCGTTTTCAACGGAAAACTAAAGGAGCAAACAGCAGAGCACCTCGAAGCTATACGGAAAAAGATATCAGAAACACCATTAATAATCAGAAAGAAAAGGAAAACTCCGGCAAAAAAGAACGTTTCAGGCAAGAACAGCCGCATGAAAAGAAAATCTTCGGATAGAAAAACACTCAGAGTTACAATTAGTTTGGGGGCAGAGGATTCCTCAAACGATAAACAGCCCGAAAAAGTAATGAAAAATGCGGATATCAAACTCTACAAATCCAAAAAAGCCGGAAGGAACAGGGTTACAATCTAACGTGGGCACACACAAGAAGTTTTTGGACCTTGCAGGTTCTTTCAATTTTTGCCAGCCGTCTTTGATTGTTCACTCCTTCTTTGCTTAATCCCGGGGATCCACCGAGCCTCGCCAGCACTCCAAAAATACATTTTTCTACATTTCCCCCGAAACACACCACTCAAGCCGGGGTTATTTCAACATTATTACTCCTCACAATTTCACATGTATAGAATATTGTCAAAATCAGAAAGTATACATATGCCAAAAAGGTTGATAAAATCATCAAATCGTTAAGGCGTACACAATGCTGATTGAGAAAACAGAAAAAAAATTTACACAATGAAATAGCTATTATTTAATTTATCTCTTTAATTCTTCATCTGCTATTCACTTTCCTAGGAGGCAAAATGATAAAGTCTGCAAGAATAATCTCTTTGGTGGCATGCGGTATCAGCCTTGCATTTTCACAGATTCAACCGATCGTAAATGATGATCTGGGAGAAGGTAGTGTTGATTGGGGCAGTAGGACAATACTTGCCACTGGAATCGGAGCCCCTAACCCCGAGCTCCCCACAGCAACTCAACGCCCATCAGCTACAAGGGCGGCTCAAATGATCGCATTGAGGAATGCAATCGAAACAGTCCGCGGAATCACCCTGAATTCATCTACAACAGTTGAAAACCTCATGGTTACCAACGACCGTATTAACACCAGCGTGGAAGGCTTTGTACGTGGATTTCAGCAAAAGGGGCGCACAAGATACATGAGTGATGGAACAGTTGAAATCACTATGGAAATTCCTCTTGACCAGATATCTATGGAAGTACTGGGTAACGAACTAAACGATTCTCCATCAACATCCGTTTTTCAGGGTCAGAAAGCAAGCACACCCACCATTTTCACCGGACTTGTGATTGATGCAAGAGAGTTGGACATCAGACCTGCTTTAAGTCCTAAAGTTTTGGATGAGAATGGGCTTGAAGTATATGGCAGTGCTTACGTCTCAAGGGAATGGGCTTCAACTCATGGGATCGTTGGGTACTCAAGGGAGCTAAGTGAAGCAGCCAGGATGGATCGTGTAGGGGACACTCCGGGCATGGTCAAAGCAATAAGAGCTTCCGGCCCAAACCGTGCAGATATAGTGATTTCCAACAATGATGCCGCAGATATACGCAGTGCATCTGAAAACCTGAAATTCCTCTCAGAGTGTCGGGTTATCATAGTTATAGATTAAGCAGTTTGGTTTGATCAGTTTGTAATAAAAAACACTATTCATACACTACTCACCAGAAAATTGGGAGTCCAAGCATGAACATTTCTAATTTATTTAAATTTGCAGGTTTACTTACAGCCTTCTCTTTTCTCATATTTTTGTCCGGCTGCTCTAAGGGACGTATGGCCGAAGGTCACATGGACACTCCGGAAACCCACTACCGGCAGGGAATGAGATACTGGAATGACGGTGACTATAAACGGGCTGAAGAGCACTTCAAGTTAGCAGAATCTCTCGACAGAAGATTCGCCCCGGCAGTAGCGGGTCTGGCACTTACCACCGCGAAAAATGCCCAGCAGGCTTCAGAGGTAAGGGAATCTGAAAATTTATTCAGAGATGCTCACAGGCTTGCAGACAGAGCCAAAAGGCTTGACAGAAGAACGCCGGAACCATGGATTGCAAAAGCACTGGTTATAAGCATGGAACACGAGGGTGAGGAGTTAGGACGATGGTTCAGAAGTATGGAAAGGGAGTTTGAAGGCGCACTGAATGTGGACCCGGATAACCCAGAGGTGTACTACCACAGAGGTCTTGCCTATAAGAGGACTTTTCAGTTCACCAAAGCAGGAAATGATTTCCGCAAGATTATTGAACTCAATACTCGCTTTGTTGGTGCTGCAGACCGTGAATGGCAGCAGATCCAGATGATTGAAAGAGCCGCCCCCGGCACTCAGGTTGGAAAACAGATCGCCTTGGTTGATAGGATTTCAAGAGCAGATATCGCTGCGCTGTTTATCTCTGAGCTGCGCATTGACAGACTAATCAGCAGAAGAGGACACAGAAACTACGACACACACTTTCAGGCCCCCGAAGACCCAAGAGCAATGGAAGTAAATCAGATCATTACCAAAGACAAGGTTACCGATCTCGACGGGCACTGGGCCAGAAATTTCATCATGGATATTGTGGATCTTCAGATCAGGGGACTTGAACCTTATCCGGATCGTACTTTCAAGCCAAATGAACTGATTACCAGAGGAGAATACGCTATGATGGTTGAAGATGTAATTATCTCCATTATGGGTGACCCTTCAATGGCAACGATGCACATCGGAACACAAAGCAGATTTCCCGATGTGAACCCATCCCATCCGGCTTATAACGCGATATGCAATGCTGTGGACAGAGGAATCATGTCAGCTGAGATGAACGGTGAGTTTGGTTTGCAGCGTCACGTCTCCGGACCAGAGGCTTTGCTTGTGATAAGAAATCTCCAGGAACTGAACAGAGTAGAATAACATCACTATTTCGGTAAATTAGGGTGTGTGATCAAATCGATTGCACACCTTTTTTTTACCAATTATTCAGCAACTCCCGATCTTTGAAAAACCTCAATTATCACCATGATAACTGGTTTTGAATAACACTAAGGGTTTAAAATATGATCTATTTTTTCCAAAAGAGCTGCATTCATTTCCGGCGTGTACCCCTGAGAGATATATGAAACCTGTCCCAGGCGGTTTATGTAGACAGTATAGGGAAGAGCTCTTGTGAATTCGTATCTCCGGGCGACAATACCTAAGCGGTCATGAATTACCGGGCCGGTTAGCTTAAGTGTCTCAACCATCTCTCTTTGTTCATCACCATACGAATTATCAACAGATATGTAGACGATTCTCAATCCCTCATCATACAGTGAATCTGTTACAGACTGGAGAAAAGGAAGCTCCAGCCAACACGGTGCACACCAGGTGGCAAAAAATGCCACGATCACTGCATGTTCTCTCTCAGACTCAAGCCAGGCATCCATGTAAAAACGCTCCATCTCTTTATCATTCTGATTGGGTAAGCGAAATATTGGAGCAGAACGCCCAATTAAATCAGAAGATTGCACAGTGAAAAAAAACACCGAAAGAAAAAGTATACTACTAATGCCTTTAAAGCCGAAAACAGTCCCGTTCATGGCTGGATCTCCAAATGATGAGGTTTAACGAGAGTAATTGTACATTGCTTTGGATTAATTGGCAACATACACAATGCCATTTCAGTAATGTTTATTCTATACATTTTATACCTTATGCGAAAATAGTTAATTCCTAAAAAATTGCACACTACACTTTTATTCAGGGTAAACAATCTCCATCTTTAACCCATACTCATCGGTCTCTCTGTTTTCAGGCACAGACCTGATGTTCTTGTTTTCTAAAAATGCAGTCAGTGCAAGGACCATTGAATCCAGTATATCATCCAAAAAAAGTTTCCCACGATATGATTCTGCCGCATACTCCACTATTTCATGAGAATCGTGATATAATGCGCTAAGTATATCCATTCTTTCGATATGCCCCGCTTCTGTTTTTTTATTATGTACAAGGTCTCTTTTAGCCAGTTTCTTAAAACACAGTTCGGGGTGAGATTCTCTTAGTACTTCCCGCGCAGCTTTTGCTGTTTGCAGGAAATTATCAGCTTCCCTGATCTTTGGCACAATGTTCCAGCTCTGTTTGGAAAGCCCCTTGCCGGTGTACTTTTTATTTATACGGTTTGCATCGGTGTAATCACTACAATACAGAGCTTTCCTGCAGGGTACATTAAACACTGCTGATGCCCTTTTGCCTCCAAGCATTTTTCTGGCTAACACATCACATGACCTCTGTTTACCTCTGCATCCGACGATACCAACCGGTATGTCTATAAGCAGAAGAGATGAATCACTCCGTTCACTCCAAAGTGAGAAAAGATTGGGATACAGTTTAGCCGACCAGCAATTCTGCTCATCAATAAAAACTGAAAACCAACCACTTCTGCAACCATCTATTCCACCATACACTTTCCTCAAAAGGCAATCCCCTTGCATAAGCTACCAAAAATTTTGCGCTATTCGAATCCGGTAAAAAAATAGTGTATTAAAGCTGGATAAGAAACATTCTGATTGTTTTTCCGTTTTTTTTCATTATATTAATTGTAACATCCTGAAAAATACGTTTTCTTCAGATCGCAAAAGCAGACCCTATGCTTAAGAGTTTAACAGTTGTTTTGCTCCTGTTAGTATCTATTACCCGGGTATAATATTCAAACCGACACTTTCCCCCCGTCATATGATCCGCCCGGCGGACTTCCGGTTGACAGTGTCCCGCTCTTCATCGTTCTTGGTTTTGATGACAATCGCTATGTTGATGGAATGGAGTGGACACTTGACCTTCTTGATGGTAAGACCAACCCCCCGGGAACCGGAAACTCAGCGACCTTTGATGGCGAACCGATCAGGGCGGTATTCTATCATACCTCAGGTGCTCTCGACCAGGGTGGTCAAGAGCTTTTAGAGACATGGAAAAGAGCTTATGAGAGCGGACATGGCGTGGGCAATCACACTGTGACCCATAATACTACCAGAGCTCTAACCCTCCAGCAATGGAAAGATGAAATTTCCGGCTGCGCAGAAGCTCTTTCAAGTGCACTGGGTATCCCCACATCAGAAATTGCCGGTTTCAGAACTCCTTATCTTGATTTCAATGCAGAAACTTTTCAGGCAGTAGCAGACCTGGGCCTTCTCTACGAGACCACGATGACTCATCATCAGGACATCCATTTAAGACAGTTTACCTGGCCTTACACCCTCGACAATGGTTTTGCTGAACATGTAATCGATGGCTGGGAAGGGGCAGTCAAAATTCCCGGATTATGGATTATGCCGGTATATACTGTTGGAGAAAGTCTCGAGGGACCAGTACCTATGTGGCCCCCAATCACCGGATTTGATTCTTCGATCCTTACCCAGGCTAACGGAAGTAAGTTTGAACAGATGTTCAGGAACGCTATCGATTACAGATTACAACCGGGCGGAAACAGAGCTCCTCTAACAATTGGTCTTCACAGCGATACCTATGCGGAGGCGAATCCATCCGGTGCAAATTATGACGGAGCCCTTAACCTTGAACAGAGAAGAGCGGCCCTGAGCAACATCATCGAATATGCACTCTCAAAGCCTGAGGTGCGGATCGTTACAGCCGTGCAGGTAATTGAATGGATGAAAGATCCTGTGCCCCTTGGAAGAAGTGAAAATGTCTCTGTGGTAGAAAACAAAACCAATCCAGTGGAGAGAATAAGTCTCAAAAATCTCACTTCAGGATCTCTTACCTTCAATTCACATTCCGATGATCTGTACTCGTTGAATATTTACGGGCTCAACGGACAGATTCTTGTGAACAAGAATTTTTCTGCCCGGCAGGGACTTAATACAATCAACTTTTCAAATGCTAACCTTCCGGCAGGTATTTACACAATATCCTTAAGAGGCCAAAAATCATCAACCTTCTCAAGACTGGTGAACAGATAGGTTAAGAAATTCTACTATTTTCTTTGCAGCGCCGGGGGCACATCCCCGGCATTTTCTATAATCGAACCACAGATCAAATTCAAACAAAAACAGCTCTGTCCCCAGACAAATGCAGCTCTGT